>NZ_NSDH01000043.1:0-50888 GCF_002289525.1 Bacillus sp. 7705b
CGAAAAAGCTCATGATCCACGAGTCAAAGGATGCAATCCAAGTGGATACCGGGGCGCTTGTCTGCACTGTGAATAAAACGGGCTCCGACATCATTCAATCGCTGGTGATCAACGGAAAGCCGATCGCCGCAGGCGGGCGGCTGATCGCAATAAAGGAAACGAGAAAGGAGAAGGCGGCGGAAAAGGTTTTCTCTCATGAAACATCGGTCAGTCTTATAAAACGTGCGGTCATTGAACAGAGAGGTCCTGTAAAAGCAGTCATCAAGATTGAGGGGGTTCATGTACTCCAAAAGACAAATGAAGAATGGCTGCCCTTCATTATCAGATTGACGTTTTATGCCGGGCTTTCAGAGATGAATATCATGCACACTCAGCTGATCGACAGGAATTTCAAACGAGAGTTCATCAAAGGGCTTGGCATGCAGTTTGACCTCTTTTTACAGGGAGAGCCGTACAACCGCCATTTCCGTTTTGCGGGGGACAAAGGCGTTTATAAAGAACCCGCCCAGCTGTTTGGCACCCGCAAATGGAATGAACGGCATCCTCTTTATCAGCGGCACATCAACGGGGAACCGATTTCTCCAAGTGAAGAGCACAAGGATTGGTTCGCACACGGCGTACAGAACGCAGTTTGGAATGATATGAAACTCGTTCAGGACTCCAGCGATCATTACCGACTGGCAAAACGGACCGGCAAGGAATATTCGTGGGTTGACATGCTGCATGGTACGCGGGCGAAAGGGCTTTGCTATGCGGGCGGCGAAAATGGAGGCTTAGCGCTCGGTCTGCGGTATTTTTTTGAAAAATATCCGTCGTCACTTGAGATAACAGGTCTTGCCGGTGATCAACCGAACTTGACCGTATGGCTCTGGCCGCCAGACGCGGAAGCAATGGATTTCAGGCATTATACAGGGAACACCCATGTCGTCAGCGCGTACGAAGGGTTTGATGAGATGCGCTCTGATCCGACAGGCATTGCCAACACAAACGACATCAGCCTGTCATGCTTTTCTCAGATGCCGTCTGATGACGTGCTGAATGCGTTAGCGGACAAATGGCAGGCACCGCCATTGCTTATTTGTGAGCCGGACGTTTATTACGAGTCAAAAGCGCTTGGCGTTTGGAGTGTAATCGATACGGCCGATCCGGTCAAAAAAGAGCTGGAAGAACAGCTGGACGCCGCCTTCTTGTTTTATCAAAAAGAAGTGGAGCAGCGCAGATGGTACGGGTTCTGGAACTATGGGGACGTCATGCATACGTATGACCCGGTCCGGCATATGTGGCGGTATGATCTCGGCGGGTACGCGTGGCAAAATAATGAGCTCGTTCCGACCTTGTGGCTGTGGCAGGCGTTTTTCCGCTCCGGCAGAGAAGACTTATTCCGAATGGCTGAAGCAATGACCCGCCATACAAGTGAAACCGACTGTTTTCATCTCGGAGAATATGCGGGGCTTGGCTCCCGGCATAACGTGGTGCACTGGGGATGCGGCTGCAAGGAAGCGAGAATCAGCATGGCCGGTCTTTATAAATTCTACTATTATCTGACGGGCGATGAGCGCACGGGAGATCTTTTGACAGAAGTGAAGGACGCCGATGCCGCCCTAGTGAACACCGATCCGATGCGTGCTTTCTACGAGAAAGGAGAGCACCCGACTCACGTCAGAACGGGGCCGGACTGGGCGGCGTTTTGCTCGAACTGGCTGGCGGAATGGGAGCGGACTGAGAATCCTGAATATCTCAGGAAAATCCAAACTGGCATCAGCTGCCTGAAACGCCTGCCCCTTCGCTTATTATCAGGTCCGACGTTTGAATATGATCCGGCGACATCTATGCTTCATCACATGGGAGACGGCATCGCGGGCGGCTATCATATGATCATTGCGTTTGGCGCGCCGCAAGTGTGGATGGAGCTGGCAGAGCTTCTCGATGACCGTGAATGGGAGGAAATGCTGAGTGAATTCGGCGAGTTTTACACATTCAGTGATGAAGAAAAACGCAAAAAAAGCGGAGGGGCGCTCCATGATGGGCATTTTCACTGGCCGATGTTTGCGGCTGGTATGACAGCCTATGCTGCGAGAAAAAAACAAGACCATAACCTCGCCGAAAAAGCGTGGAATCTTTTGCTCGACCATAAACTGAGCCATACGCCGCTTCCGATCAACCCCGCGCAAATCGAGACGTGGACTCAGCTTGAAGAGCTTCCGTGGGTAACGACAAACACTGTCTCCCAATGGTGTTTAAATGTCATTGCGGCACTTGAATTAATTGGTGAATACCTCCCCGCAAAAAAAGATACATCCGGCAAAAAAGGATAACAGCCGTCAATTCATAGGAGAAATGATGCAAAAAATGAAGATTGCAAGAATTTATGTAAGCGCTTTATATTAGGGGTGGCAAAGGAGAAATGAAAAAGGAGAAAAAGGGGGACTTACGCATCATGAAAAAAAGAATACGAAAAAAATGGCTCGCTTTACCGCTCGCTGCCATGATGATAGCCGGGTGCAGCAATTCAGAAACATCCAATTCAGCGAGCGATTCAAAAAACACGATCAACATCATGGCGCCGCTGCTGTCACCGGAAAGCCCGAGTGATAAAAGCCCATCATTAAAAGCGTTAGAGAAATACACAGGCAAAGATATTAAGGTCACATGGGTGCCTGATTCATCCTACAACGATAAATTTAACATCGTCATGGCCTCTGGAGAGATGCCGCATGCGATTGTGATTAAAGATAAGTCAGCCGGCTTTATTAAGTCTGTCAAAGCGGGCGCTTTTTGGGAGCTGTCTCCTTATTTAAAAGACTACAAGAATGTAAGCCAGGCTGATGAAAAGATACTCAAGAACAGCTCGGTAAATGGCGAGGTGTACGGGGTCTACAGATCGAGAGACTTGATCAGAGCCTGTATGATCATCAGAACCGACTGGCTCAAAAACGTCGGGCTCGAAATGCCGGAAACGCTTGATGATTTTTATGAAGTGCTGAAGGCCTTTAAGGAAAAAGATCCTGACGGAAACGGCAAGGACGATACGTACGGCATGGTCGTGCCGAAATGGATGGGGCTTGGCAACGGAAGCCCGTGGGATGTTCTGCAAATCTGGTTCGGCGCCCCGAATCGCTACGGCGTTGAAAACGGGAAGCTGGTGCCTGATTTTACAACGAAGGAATATATGGAGGCGCTCACCTTCTTTAAGAAGCTGTATGATGAAGGCTTGATCAACAAGGATTTCGCTGTTATGGATTCGGCGAAGTGGAATGATCCGGTTGTAAAAGGAAAAGCGGGTGTCATCGTTGATACAGGCTCCAGAGCGTCGCAAATTCAAAGCGCCATGGAAGAAGCGGATGAGTCGAACAAGGATATCATTGATATCGTCGGCACAGTAGAAGGACCAAAAGGCAAGCGCACTTTCCCGACATCAGGATATTCAGGCATGATCGCGATACCAAAATCAAGTGTGAAAACGGAAAAAGAGCTGAAAGAGGTGCTGTCCTTCCTTGATAAGCTGAACGATAAGGAAGCACAGATTCTGACCAACAACGGAGTGGAGGACCGTAATTATGAGCTGAAGGACGGCGTATTCACTTCTCTTGAAAAAAACAACAAATCCCTCCTGTATGAGCATGAAGGCTTGGCTCAATTCAGCATGTCCATCCCGAAAAGCGAGTACTACATCGAAGATCAGAAAACAAAGCTCTTCCAGCATCGCAAGGACATCATCACTGAAGGAGAAAAAATAGCCGTCTTTAACCCGGCTGAGTCGCTTGTATCCGATGTATATACCCAAAAAGGAGCCCAGCTTGACAACATCATTCTTGATGCGAGAACGCAATTTATTATTGGAGAAATCGATGAAAAAGGCTTCAAGGATGCGGTGAAGCTTTGGGAAAACAGCGGCGGAAATGAACTGATGAAGGATTTAAACAAATTGTATCAATCGTCAAAATAAACCGATGCGCCTGCCGTTCAGCGGGCGCACCGGTATCACGAAAGGAGAACAGATATGGAAACGGTGCCGAAGAAGGGAAACGCACCAGTTCTCACTGCTGGAAAAGGCATCAGCTGGATGGCTGCGCTCAAAAGAGACAAATGGCTTTATCTTCTTCTTATTCCCGGTCTGCTTTATTTTCTGATTTTCAAATACCTGCCGATGTGGGGCGTGCTTATCGCGTTTAAGGATTATTCGCCATATCTCGGCTTCTGGAAAAGCGAATGGGTCGGTCTTGATTATTTTAAAGATTTTTTTATGAATCCGGATTTTTTCCGGCTGCTGCGCAACACGCTCATGCTGGCAAGCCTTGATCTGCTGTTTGCCTTTCCCGCGCCGCTCATTTTGGCTTTGCTGTTGAATGAGCTGAGGAAGGCTGTGTATAAAAGGTGCATTCAGACCCTTATTTACGTGCCCCATTTTGTCTCATGGACAATCGTGGTCAGCATCACCTTTGTTTTCTTTACAGTCGATACAGGGGTCATCAACAAAATGGTCATGAGCCTGACAGGGAATCAGATTTCTTTCTTATCAGACGCTGACTGGTTCCGGCCGATGATTGTCATGCAAAGCATCTGGAAGGAGACAGGCTGGGGAACGATTTTATTTCTCGCCGCTTTGGCAACGGTGGATCAGGAGCAATATGAGGCGGCGATTATGGATGGGGCCGGCCGGTTTAGGCGGATGTGGCATATTACGCTTCCGGCAATCAGAAGCACCATCATTGTTCTTTTGATTTTAAGGATCGGAAGCTTTTTAAATATCGGTTTTGAACAGGTGTATTTGATGACAAACTCGCTTAACCGCAGCGTGGCTGACATCTTCGACACGTACGTTTACATGATGGGGATTACCCAAGGCGCGTACAGCTACAGCACAGCTGTCGGTTTGTTTAAATCGGTTGTCGGGATTATCTTAATTTTCGGTGCCAATTACATCGCGAAAAAGTTCGATCAGGAAGGATTGTTTTAGAGGAGGGAGAGGTATGGCTGACATTCACACGATGCACAACACAAAAGCCGGACGGGTATTTGACGTCTGCAACATTTTGTTTCTTGGCGGCGTCGGCGCGATTACCATTTTGCCGTTTTTGTATATTATCGCCGGTTCCTTTGCGACAGAAGCTGAGCTTGCTCAGCGCAGCTTCTTTATTTTCCCGAAAACCTTTACCCTTGACGCTTATCGGTATGTGTTTTCGACACCGACGTTTATCAGAAGTATGGGCGTATCCATCTTCATCACTGTAGTCGGGACAGCCGTGCAATTGTTTTTCACCTTTACGATGGCGTATCCGCTGGCGAAGCGGCATGTGAAGGGACGGAATCTGCTTTTAAACCTGGTGATTTTCTCGATGCTGTTTTCCGGGGGGATGATTCCGACGTATCTTGTTGTCAAATCACTTGGATTGCTGGATTCCTATTGGGCGTTGATCCTGCCAATGGCGATCAATCCGTTTAACCTCATTATTATCAAAAACTTCTTTCAGCAGCTGCCGCAGGAGCTTGAGGAATCAGCAAAAATTGACGGCTGTTCAGAAATCGGCGTTTTTTGGCGGATCGCTTTGCCGCTGTCGAAGCCGGTCATTGCCACCTTTGCGCTGTTTTATGCGGTCGGAATTTGGAATGATTTCTTCCATGCTCTCTTATATATCAATGACAGTGCAAAATGGCCGCTGCAAATGGTGCTCCGCCAGGTCACGATTTTATCGGACTTAACGGCGACCAATGGCGATACGATGCAAAATACCATTCCGCCGGAGCAGGGGATTAAGCTTGCTGTCATCGTCATCGCGACCATACCGATTTTGGCGGTTTATCCATTTTTACAAAAACATTTTGCCAAAGGAATGCTGATCGGTTCTGTGAAAGGCTGAGAAAGGGAGTGTTTCATATCAGTACGTTAGATCAGATCAAAATCGCCTATATCGGCGGGGGTTCCCAAGGCTGGGCCCGAAGCTTGATGAGCGATTTGTCCCTTGATGACCGAATGTCAGGCACGGTGGCGCTCTATGATCTGAATTTTGAAGCGGCGCAGAAAAATGAAATCATCGGCAATCACAGCGGAGACGGCAGATGGCGGTACGAGGCGGTTTCTACTTTGAAAAAGGTATTATCCGGTGCGGATATCGTGATTATTTCGATTTTGCCGGGCACTCTGGATGACATGGAAACGGACGTTCATCTGCCTGAGCGATACGGCATCTATCAATCAGTTGGTGATACTGTCGGACCGGGGGGAATTATGAGAGGTTTGCGGGCCGTTCCGATGTTTGCAGAAATTGCCCGGGCAATAAGAGACTACGCCCCCGAATCATGGGTCATCAATTATACAAACCCAATGTCTGTTTGCACGAGAACGCTGTATAAAGTGTTTCCGGGCATAAAAGCGTTCGGCTGCTGCCACGAAGTATTCGGCACGCAAAAACTGCTGGCGGAGATGGTTACAGATAGGCTTGGACTAGAGGTAAAGCGGCGTGAAGACGTCCATGTTCATGTGCTGGGCATTAACCATTTTACATGGGTCACAGCAGCTTCTTACCGGCATATTGATCTGCTGCCAGTTTTCCATGATTTCTGTGCGCATTATGCCGAATCCGGCTATGAGCTGGAGGGGGAAAGCTGGAAGGACAGTGTATTTCGCTCTGCACACCGTATTGCATTCGATTTATTTGAAACGTACGGTGCCATCCCCGCTGCCGGTGACAGGCACCTGGCTGAGTTTTTCCCCGGTTGTTATCTCAAACAGCCTGAGACATGGAAGTTTCACCTGACACCCATATCCTTCAGAAAACAGGACAGAGACCGGAAACAAAAAGAAACGGACCACATGGCACAGCAAAAACAGGGTGTTGAGAGGAAAGCATCAGGAGAAGAGGGCGTGAATATCATTGCGGCGCTCCTCGGACTGGGCGAACTTGTAACAAATGTGAATCTGCCGAATCAAGGCCAGGTCGCTCATCTCCCATTAGATGCGATCGTGGAAACAAACGCATTCATTACCCGCAACCGTGTCCAGCCGATTGTTTCCGGAGCGCTGCCGAAGGGTGTGGAAATGCTGGCGGCACGACACGTATCCAATCAGGAGGCAGTGGCGGAAGCGGGGCTAACAAAGGACCGCGGTCTCGCTTTTCAAGCGTTTCACAATGACCCGCTTGTCACGCTCGACCGCCGTGATGCGGAGCAGCTTTTTGACGACATGCTTTCAAAGCACCAGCCGATATTATAATAGGAGCAGTGACCGTTTAGAAAACGTGCAGTTGACCATAATGATAGTAGCTCTTAAGAAGTAGGTGCTATCAACATGGGAGATTATCTCAATGTAGCGGTAGAATTAGTTTGCGGTTTGGGCATTTTATTTGTCATTTTGAAGTTTCTCGGAAAAACCCAATTCTCTCAAATCACTCCGTTTGACTTTATTTCTGCATTGATTTTAGGGGAACTGGTCGGAAATGCAGTGTACGATCATGAAATTAAGATCAAAGAGATTATTTTCGCTTCGCTGCTGTGGGGGCTGCTGATTTATATGATTGAATTCATTACCCAAAAAGTAAAAGGGTCCAGAAAATTCCTGGAAGGTGAACCGAATATCGTCATCCATAATGGAAAGCTCAAATATGAAATGCTGAAGAAAAACAAGCTCGACATTAATCAGCTGCAGAGCCTTTTAAGGCAGGCCGGCTGCTTTTCCATACAGGAAGTGGAATATGCCATATTAGAAACAAACGGGATGGTCAGCGTTCTTCAGAAATCCGATTTTGGCAATCCGACGAGAAAAGATATGAATCTTCCGCAGCAAAATGTGTCTTTGCCCACCACGTTAATTCTTGATGGGGAGATTGTGTATGACAACCTGCGAGAAGCAGGGGTAGACGAACAGTGGCTGAAGCAAACGCTGAAAAAGCAGGGGATTGAAAAGATTGAGGATGTATTATTTGCTGAATGGCATCCTAATAAACCGCTGTACGCTATCACATTTGAAGAAAGCAGATCCTCATGAAAAAAGAGCTTGCGGCATAGCCCAAGCTCTATTTCGTTATTGATGAGTCCCTTGTTTAACAGCTCTCACGTGATACATGCTCACTTCAGTGCTGATCATATAGTCAGGCTTTGGCTTGCCTTTGTTCGCTTTATGACCGGCGATATGCGCATCGCTTTTTTCCCACTGTTTCCAGTAATCTTCGGATTGCCAGCGGATCATGACAACGACTTCCTCATCGCCGCGGCGGACGTTTTTCTCAAGCACGGTCACATCTATTAAGCCTTCCTGTTTTTCAATGATTCCTTCAGCGCTGAAACGTTCGATCACTTTATCAGCATGGCCTTCTTTTACCGTCATTTTTCTTAACTGAACAAACATTTATCTCTCTCCAATCACGCTCATATATCCGTTATTGTAAATGAAATTCATTCTCAATGTCAAAAAAAGAGCACGGCGGAGCATTTTCTCCGCCGTCACACTTATGCTTTCAATAAAAACTCATTGCCGTCCTCGTCCTGAAATTGAACAAAGGTGCCCCACTCCATCTGGTTCGGCTCACTGAGAAATTCTACGCCGTTTGCCTTCATTCTTTCATATGTACCAAAGATGTCTTCACACTCAAAGACAATAGAAGCCTTCATGTGTTCGGCGCCTTTCATCATCGCTTTCGGATAAATGACTAAACGAGTCTGTGCCCCCGTGGGCGCGACCTCCAGCCAGCTTGCGTTTGGCCCCATCGGATGGTCCGCCACAATGTCAAAACCCACCTTCTCCGACCAAAATTGCTTCGCTTTCTGCTGATCCTCAACATATACAGCCACAGTGCCGATTTGTTTGATCATAGGGAAACCTCCAATTCAATAGATATGTATATCATAACCTTTATAAAGCTGAAGTAACACAGAAAAATCAGCCGGGAGAACCGGCTGATTTACCATTAAAATGAGCAGCTTACGACATCTATATGTTTTGTGTCCAATGCGTAATAAAACCAGCGGTGGTGTGAGGCATCCCAATAAAAGCCGCCGACGGATTCTCTTCCAAGAATGACTGGATAGAACCAAAATGAGCTGCCGTTGGTTAACCAAACATAGGTAAAACGGAAGAGACAAGGCTGAATGAGAACGGGTTCAACTAAATAAGCTGCCCCATGCAAGCCCTGAGGCTTTGTCGGTTTTGCCGGCTTTTTATGCGGGGGAGGACCTTGCGGCGCCCCGCCTCCAACACCGGGCACAGCGCCTCCGCCAATACCAGGCCCAGCGCCTCCGCCGAAACCAGGCACGGCCCCCCCGCCAATACCAGGCCCAGCGCCTCCGCCAAAACCAGGCACGGCCCCCCCGCCAATACCAGGCCCAGCACCCCCGCCGATACCGGGTACGGCGCCTCCGCCGATACCAGGCCCTGGATATCCAACTGGGTAGCGGTAATCATATTCTACTGGAGTCCATGGATCATAGATCGGCCCATCATACATATATGGATCATAATACATATCATAACGTCCTTTCTCATAGTAAACTGTACATTTGACAGGATATGAGAGTGGGCTTATATTAGTGAATCTGCCTATGGATAGAATTGGCATGCGCTCATTGTGCAGAATCAATCCATTTTTCCCTAGTCCCATTCACAATTCCGATTTATAATTTTATAATATAAGAGCTTCTATTATGAAAAAGGAGACAGACCGTGAATATCGATCAAAAACTATATCAATATATCATAGACCATACGGCTGACATTACTGAGAAATGGTTCAGTTTACGAAGTCAGCTGCAAGGCGAATTATATTCCGCCGAGCATTTAAGTGAAGAAACCAAAAAGCTTTTGACAGAGCAGCATACGTTTACGAATATAACAATCGCAAGTGCATTCCTGGAGGAACAAACCGAATTTCAAGACAATATGGCAAAATGGGCGCTGAATGTTGCGAAAAAAAGAGTAGAGCAAGATGTTCCGGTGCATGAGGTCGTCGAAGCCATATCAAATTCAAGAATCGCATTCTGGGATGCTGTCGTTACGTTTATAAAAGAGCATCGGGATATCGTCACAAATGAGGATGCTGACCGCTGGAACCGTATTGTGAATCAGTCTTTCGATAAGCTGATTATTGAGTTTTCCGAGCAGTATCAAAAATTTATGCTGATGAGGCTCACTTCTCAGCAGGAATTGATCAGTGAATTAGGCTGTCCGGTGATTTCCATTGCGGATGGAATCGGCATATTGCCGCTGATTGGCTCTGTAGACACAAAACGTGCGCAGGTGATTTTAGAGACAGTGCCGGTCCGATGCATTGAGAGAAAAATCACAAGTCTTGTTGTCGATCTTTCCGGCGTCCCGATTGTGGATACAATGGTTGCACAGCAATTGTACAACCTGTCAAAAACACTTTTCTTACTTGGCGTCAAAGCCGTATTTTCAGGCATTCGGCCGGATGTCGCCCAAACATCCATTCAATTAGGGCTTGATTTCAGTGAATATGAAACATACGGCACGCTGAAGCAGGCGCTTGAAAACATGGGCGTCCGCTGTATTGTTGAGGAATTGGAACAAAACTAAGATGAAATCTGATTAGGCATATGACCGCCCCTTGATGAGGTGATCATATGCCTTTTTGATGTGAATAGAAATCACCATTGATTTATTGGAAAAAACATAATATTATAATTCTTATAAGAATACTATGAATTAAAACCGAACAGGGGGGAAGGTCATTGGTTTCAAAAACAACCGTTGATCCGAAAGTGATTGAAAAAATTATCAGCTCGTTGGAAACACTGGATTTCGGCACCGTTCAAATCACCGTACACGATTCCCAGGTCACACAGATTGAGAAGGTCGAAAAGCACCGTTTCTCACTGAAAAGCAAAGAATCGAAGTAAAAGAGGTGTTTAAAAGGTTTTTGTTCGACATTAAATTCTCCTTAAAACATATACATATTTCATCCATTTTTTATATAATAGACCTTTAAGATCATTTCTTGGGAGGATTCTTGACATGCAAGCTACAGTTCATGAGAGTAAGCATTCGATCATGCAGCGCATTTTGACAGTGTTTATCTTTACACTGCTGATCGCAACCGTCGGGCTGTACATCGGCCAGTTTATTCCTGTCGCTTTGATGCTGCCGCTTTCGATCCTTGAAGTGGCGATGATTATTATCGCCTTCTGGATGCGCAGAAGAAAAGCGGTCGGGTATGCGTTTGTTTATACATTCGCCTTCGTTTCCGGCATTACCCTATTTCCGATTGTCAGCCACTACGCTTCAATAGCCGGCGCCTATGTGGTACTTGAAGCGTTCGGATCTACATTTTTAATTTTTGCTGTGCTCGGTACAATCGGCGCAAAAATGAAGAAGGATTTATCGTTCCTGTCGTCGTTTCTGCTCGTAGCGCTCATCGCACTAATTGCGGTTGGCATTTTCAGCATCTTCAGCCCGCTGAATTCCGCGGCGATGATGGCGTATTCCGTTATTGGAACCATCGTCTTTTCCCTTTACATCTTGTATGATTTGAACCAAATCAAACACCGCGATATTACGGAGGACTTAATTCCGGTTATGGCATTATCGCTGTACCTTGACTTTATCAACTTGTTCATCAACCTGCTTCGCTTCTTTGGCATTTTAAGCAGTGATGATTAATCAGAAAGCGCCTGTCATTGAGATAGGCGCTTTTTGTAACGGTTGGCGTTTTTTTATGTACAGTGGATTGACAAAGGTGTCCGGCATTTTTACATCTGTTCTGATCGGCATTGTGTTTGTGATCAACGGCATATTTGTCACCGTGCTTAAAAAAAGTGCTGTAGCCTGTCCAGACCGGATGGGTTTTTTAGTCTTTAAACACGCTCAGCTTTTCAAAAAGATCGCCCAGCATATTCACGAACATGTCTTTTTCCTCATCGCTGTAGTTTTCCATAACAGCGGAAATCTTGCTGAAATGGCCGGGCAGAAATTGCTTCAGCCGTTCTTTGCCTTCCATTGTCAGCTCAATGCTGATTTTTCGTTTATCCTCGTTATGATGCCTGCGACGGACAAATCCGTCCCTCGCCAGTCCGTCAAGCAGCCCGGTAATCGTTGCTTTTGTGACGTTCGATTGCTTGGCGAGCTCCGTCGGGCTTAACGTGTGGTCCTTTGCGTCGAACAAAAGCATCAGGATTTTAAATTTTCCTTCAGACAGTCCGCGTCTGGCGAAATAATGCTCCATCACATGATTCATTTTTTTCGAAATATCAAACAAAGATAAAAATAATTCAAGAGAACCGGTGTCCACATTGGAATACGTCTCGGCATGTTCTGTTATATGCTTGTATTTCGGTAAATGTTTTAATTCCATCACAATAAGCTCCCGTACGTTTGTCGTGACACGATTATAATGGAGGGAAAATCAGAACGCAACCCGTGTTGGAGATGATTGACAGCTGTTTGCCGCACATAGTAAGGTAATATAGTTAGGTACCTAACTATATACAGAGAACTGAAAAGGTGGTTATCAACATGAAACATATACTGATTGCGGGGGGCGGAATCGGCGGGCTGTCGGCAGCCATTTCTCTCAGTAAAGCAGGTTTTTCCGTCACCTTATGTGAAGCGGCTGCAGAAAACCGCAAGACCGGCGCAGGGATTCTCCAGCCGCAAAACGCACTGGCGGTGTTAAAGGAGCTGGGCGTATTTGAAGAGTGCTGCGAGCATGGATTTCAAACAGCATGGTTTAAAACCTTCGATAAGCAGGGGAATCTATTATTCAAAGTCAGTGAGTCTTTCTTAGATGATAAGCTTCCGGGCCGCAATAATATCCTGCGAAAAATGTTAAATGATATTCTCATCAAGCATGCCGAAGCTTCGGGCGCAAGGATTTTGTGGGGGAAAAAGATTGTGGCTTATGAAGAAACGCCTGAAGCGGTTACCGCTGTATTTGATGATGGAGAAAAGGTGCAGGCCGACATTCTGGCGGGCTTTGACGGCATTCATTCCATTGTGCGGGATGCCATGCTGCAAAAAGAAATAGAAAAAGAGTTTCTCGGCATGGGGGCGTGGCGCTTTTATATCGAACTTCCCGATTATACCTTTGAGGACGCGACATTGATGTTTAGAAGCGGAGAGACACAAATCGGCGTCGTGCCGCTTGCGGAACACGCCGGCTATGTTTTCGTCCTTCAGCCTTGCGCGAGCGATTATTGGGATGAGGAAGAGACCCGGTTTGATAGAGTCAAAGAGATCCTCTCAGGCTTCCCGGGGCTTGATTTTGTCACAAAGCATATGTCAAAAGAACACCCCGTCATTTTTAATAAACTGGAGCAAGTCGCAGTACAGGAGCCATGGTACAAAGGCCGCGTCGTCATCGGGGGAGACGCCGCCCATGCCGGAGCGCCGACCTTGGCACAAGGAGCGGCAATGGCCATCGAGGATGCCATGGTCCTCGCCGAAGAACTCAAAAACCACGACGGCATCAAAACCGCATTTCAGGCATACTTCGAAAGAAGAGCGCCAAGAGCGCTCAAAGTGCAGGACTTATCTTCAGAAATCGTCCGCCGCGGGCTGAAAGGCCAGCCGGGAGCGGAAGAGCTGATCGGGGAGTGTTATGCGGTGTTGAGAGAAGGATATTAAAGAGGAAAAGTCCAGAATTGAATTCTGGACTTTTTATTCTTGCTCTGTTTTATTCCGTATCCGCTCAATCACCTCATGCAGCCCCTCAGGCTTATAAAACTCCACCGGCGAACTGCCCTTCTCAAACGAAATCGTCTCCGCTTCAATCAGCGCGACATAGCGCCCGTTCACCTTCGCAAGATGAATCGATTCGCCAAAATCAGCTAGCAATCCCTTAATCTCGGTTTCTCCGACTTTCATTTTCAGCTCGGCTTCCGGCGTGTGCTCGATAATCTGGGCGGAGGCTTCGATCACTTGATGCGTGTCGAGGCGTTCTTGGATTTCCCGTTTTTCGCTCGCTTCCCAGATTTCGATGTCTTGTTCAAACTGCTTGAGCTCTTCACTGTTGTCCTCAAATGTCTCATAGACGTGCTCCTGCACCATGTTCATGACCTGGGTTTTCATGATTTCCGGCATTGATTCGCCGTACTCAACGAATTTCAGGAAATCCTCGAAATAGCGGGCGTGCGAGGCTTGGTGGATTTTCAGCTCGCCTTCCTCGACCATTCCTTCCTCCGGCATGAACGGGTATTGGATGCTCTTCATGTTTTTTGTCGTGATGGCCATTTCGACTTTTTTAATGAGGGAAGACGCGTCTGAGATGCGGGCGACCTTCGGCTCAAAATCACATTTCATAATGAAGACAAATGACTCGTCGAAGTACTTTCTCGGCACAGCCGAAGCGACTAAGAACACACCGCCGCGGACCGCGCTTGTATCTAGGTACGTGCGGACGAACTGTTCGCTCAGCTCGTTAAAGTCCTCTTTTGTTTCCGCCAGGCGCGCACGGTTGAACATGTTGTAGTTCGGGTTGGAATCCAGCTCGTGGCCGGGTTCGACGATAAAATGGCCGATTTTCGTCGGCACCTGCTCGGATTGGGGATGGCGATCCGCTTTCCGTTTGACGATTTTTTTCAGCTCGCCGTCAAGAAAGTCCTTCAGTTCGCTTTCTTCAAATTCCTCTGTATCAAGGGTCTGGAAGTGCTTGAATTGCTTGTTTGCCTGCTCATCCTTGCCCTCCACCTGTATGACATAAAAGGATAAAAATCGAATTTCAAAATCCATATATGAACTCACCTTATTTGCGTATTGTACAGCTTCTCAAGTATAGAAAAAACAATGATCAGGCGTCAATCAGAGAAATGGAATAATCGTCACCATGAAAGGGAAATGTAGTCAGATAGAAAGCATTACATACGGAAAGGAATGGTTCGATGAAGGAAACAAGCCCGATTCCTCAGCCGAAGACGTTTGGACCGCTCGGCAATCTTCCTTTAATTGATAAAGATAAACCGACCCTGTCACTGATCAAATTGGCGGAAGAGCAAGGCACCATTTTTCAAATTCACACACCGGCGGGCACGACAATTGTGGTGTCCGGCCATGAACTCGTGAAAGAAGTTTGTGATGAAGAGCGTTTCGATAAAAGCATTGAAGGCGCTTTGGAAAAAGTTCGCGCGTTTTCCGGTGACGGATTGTTTACAAGCTGGACGCATGAGCCCAACTGGAGAAAAGCGCACAACATTCTGATGCCGACGTTCAGCCAGCGGGCCATGAAGGATTATCATGAAAAAATGGTCGATATCGCTGTTCAGCTGATTCAAAAGTGGGCCAGGCTCAATCCGAATGAAGCAGTCGACGTCCCTGCGGATATGACCCGGCTGACGCTGGACACGATCGGGTTATGCGGATTTAACTATCGTTTTAACAGCTACTACAGAGAAACGCCTCATCCGTTTATCAACAGCATGGTGCGCGCGCTGGATGAAGCGATGCACCAGATGCAGCGGCTTGATGTTCAAGATAAACTCATGGTCAGAACAAAGCGCCAATTCCACCACGATATTCAAACGATGTTTTCGTTAGTCGACAGCATTATTGCAGAGCGCAAGGCGGATGGGGATCAGGATGAAAAAGACTTGCTCGCCCGGATGCTGAAGGTGGAAGATCCGGAGACCGGGGAAAAGCTTGATGATGAAAACATCCGTTTTCAGATCATTACATTTTTAATTGCCGGCCATGAAACAACGAGCGGTCTGCTTTCGTTTGCGATCTACTTTTTATTGAAGCATCCCGACAAATTGAAAAAGGCGTATGAAGAGGTCGACCGGGTGCTGACGGATGCAGCGCCGACCTATAAACAAGTGCTTGACCTGAAATACATCCGGATGATTTTAAATGAATCATTGCGTCTATGGCCGACGGCTCCGGCTTTCAGCCTTTATCCGAAGGAAGATACGGTCATTGGCGGAAAATATCCGATCACAACCAAGGACAGAATTTCTGTCTTGATTCCGCAGCTTCACCGCGATCAAGACGCATGGGGAGAGGATGCTGAGGAATTCCGTCCAGAACGGTTCGAACATCAGGACCAAGTGCCTCATCATGCTTACAAGCCGTTCGGGAATGGACAGAGAGCCTGTATTGGCATGCAGTTCGCCCTGCATGAGGCTACACTTGTGCTGGGCATGATTTTAAAATATTTCACTTTGATTGATCATGAGAATTATGAGCTTGATATCAAACAAACGCTGACACTTAAGCCCGGTGATTTTCACATCCGGGTTCAAACGCGAAATCAGGAAGCGATTCATGCCGGCGTCCCGTCTGAGGAAAAAGCGGAGCACAACGATGAACAAAAGGGCAAACAGGAAACGAAAAGTGCATCGGTTATCGGTCTCAACAACCGGCCGCTTCTCGTACTGTACGGCTCTGATACCGGCACTGCGGAAGGCGTCGCCCGGGAGCTTGCAGATACAGCCAGTCTTCACGGCGTAAGGACTGAGGTTGCGCCCTTGAACGATCAGATTGGAAAGCTGCCGAAAGAGGGAGCCGTTGTGATCGTCACCTCTTCCTACAATGGAAAACCGCCAAGCAATGCGGGGCAGTTTGTGCAGTGGCTTGAAGAAATACAGCCGGGTGAGCTTGAGGGTGTCCATTATGCGGTGTTTGGCTGCGGAGATCATAACTGGGCAAGCACGTATCAGTACGTTCCCCGAACGATTGACGAGCAGCTAGCGGAAAAAGGGGCGACCCGTTTTTCTGCACGCGGAGAGGGCGATGTCAGCGGTGATTTTGAAGGACAGCTTGACCAGTGGAAAAAAAGCATGTGGTCAGACGCCATCAAAGCCTTCGGACTCGAGCTTAATGAAAACGCTGATAAGGAGAGAAGCACGCTGAGCCTTCAGTTTGTCAGGGGGCTGGGAGAATCCCCATTAGCCCGGTCGTATGAAGCGGTTCACGCATCCATTGCGGAAAATCGTGAACTCCAGTCCGCAGACAGTGGGCGCAGCACCCGCCATATTGAAATTGCGCTGCCTTCTGGCGTCGAATACCGGGAGGGCGATCACCTTGGCGTTCTGCCAAGGAACAGCCGGACAAATGTCAGCCGGATTCTTCACAGATTCGGCTTAAAAGGAACTGACCAAGTTACACTGACGGCAAGCGGGCGCAGCTCCGGGCATCTGCCTTTGGATCGGCCTGTCAGCCTGCATGATCTGCTCAGCTACAGCGTCGAGGTGCAGGAAGCGGCAACAAGGGCGCAAATACGCGAGCTGGCCGCATTTACCGTCTGTCCGCCTCATAAACGTGAATTGGAAGATATGACGGAAGAGGGCGTTTATCAGGAACAAATTTTGAAAAAACGGATTTCCATGCTGGATCTGCTCGAACAATATGAAGCATGTGAAATGCCGTTTGAACGGTTTTTAGAGCTTTTACGCCCGTTAAAACCGCGGTATTATTCGATTTCAAGCTCTCCGCGGGTGAATCCGGAACAAGCCTCGATAACTGTAGGCGTTGTGCGCGGGCCGGCTTGGAGCGGCCGCGGCGAATATCGCGGAGTGGCATCGAATGACTTGGCGGAGCGGAAGGCGGGAGATGATGTCGTGATGTTTGTCCGCACACCGGAATCCCGATTTCAGCTCCCGGAAGACCCTGAAACACCAATCATCATGGTGGGGCCGGGAACAGGGGTTGCGCCATTCCGCGGATTCCTGCAAGCCCGGTCAGCTTTAAAACGCGAGGGAAAAACGCTCGGCGAAGCCCATCTTTATTTTGGCTGCAGAAATGACCGCGATTTTATTTACCGGGATGAGCTTAAGCAGTTTGAACAAGACGGAATTGTTACTGTGCACACGGCTTATTCCCGTAAAGAAGGCATACCGAAAACGTACGTTCAGCACCTCATGGCGGAACATGCGGAAACCTTAATTTCGATCCTCGACCGCGGCGGCCGGCTTTATGTATGCGGTGACGGCAGCAGGATGGCGCCTGATGTGGAGGCCGCGCTGCAAAACGCATATCAGTCTGTTCATGGCACCAGTGAAGAAGAAGCGCAAAACTGGCTCAAACATCTGCAGGAAACAGGCATGTATGCAAAGGATGTCTGGTCAGGGATTTGATTGTTTTTACAAAGGACTGGAAAGATCCAGTCCTTTTGTTATGTCCTTTTTAAAAAAATGTGATCTCGCTAAACGTCTGTGCATACAATAACCACAGTCCGCCTGATGGGCGGGCTGTCCTTAAGACCTATTTCTCGTTTTTGCTAGTTTATGTTATTCTTATACTCGGTATCTATTTCTTTTTTTCCAAAAGCGGGCATGACAAAAGAAACCTTTTTTATTTACGAGAAAAAAAGTGAAACGAATTGAGGGCTTCTTTCGTCCAGTGTTTGGTTTGAAATAGGTGTAATAGAAATGGTATGGTGCAAAACGTAAATATCCCGGTATAGTGCGGTATATTTATTTGTTGTGTGATGCCTTGATTTTGTTTGGAAAGAAGGAATTGAAAGACAGGATAAAAGAGAAGGTAAAAGTAAATAAAGACTTAAAGTGTTTAAGAAAGTAGAGGTTGCCATGAAGAAACTTTTTTCTTACAAACTTAGCTTTTTTGTGTTGGCTGTTATACTGTTTTGGGCAAAAACGTATTTATCCTACAAAACAGAGTTTAACCTTGGGGTAAAAGGCACAACCCAAGAAATCCTTTTGGTGTTTAACCCGTTCTCAAGCGCCGTCTTCTTTTTAGGACTTGCTTTGCTTGCGAAAGGGCGAAAATCGGCTATTATCATGCTGATTATTGATTTTGTGATGACGTTCATTTTATATGCAAATATTTTATTCTATCGTTTCTTTGATGATTTCTTAACGTTCCCGAACATTAAACAGTCCGGCAACGTCGGAAACATGGGAGACGGTATTTTCAGCATCATGGCCGGTCATGATATTTTCTATTTCTTAGATATTATCATCTTGATTGCGGTACTGATCTGGAGACCTGAATTCAAAGGATTCAAAATGAAAAAACGTTTTGCGTCTTTGGTGATCCTTTCCGGGGTCGCACTGTTTTTCATCAACCTGCATTTTGCGGAAAAAGACCGCCCGCAGCTGCTGACAAGAACATTTGACCGCAATTATATCGTAAAATACTTAGGTCTTTACAATTACACCATTTATGACGGTGTGCAGACGGCTCAAACAGAAACGCAAAGAGCGTATGCAAGCAGCGATGATCTGACAAGTGTCGAGAATTACACGACGTCACATTACGCGAAGCCGAACGCTGAGTACTTTGGTTCTGCCAAAGGCAAAAACATCATTAAGATTCACCTGGAAAGCTTCCAGTCGTTCCTGATTGATTACAAGCTGAACGGTGAAGAAGTTACGCCATTCTTAAATAAACTGGCCCACGGCGGCGAAGACGTCACGTACTTCGATAACTTCTTCCATCAGACAGGTCAGGGTAAAACATCTGATGCCGAGCTGACAATGGATAACTCGATCTTCGGTCTTCCGGAAGGCTCCGCATTTGTAACAAAAGGCGAAAACACATACCAGTCGCTTCCTGCGATTTTGGATCAGAAGGAAGGCTATACAAGCGCCGTCCTGCACGGTGACTACAAATCGTTCTGGAACCGCGATCAGATTTACAAACATATCGGCTATGACAAATTTTTCGACGCAAGCACGTATGACATGTCAGAAGAAAACATCATTAATATGGGGCTCAAGGATAAGCCGTTCTTTACAGAATCAATTCCAAAACTTGAATCTCTGAAAAAGCCGTTTTACGCGCATTTGATTACCTTGACAAACCATTATCCGTTTAACTTGGATGAAAAAGACGCGACGATTAAGAAAGCGACGACTGGCGATAATACAGTCGACAGCTACTTCCAGACTGCCCGTTACCTTGACGAGTCCCTTGAGCAATTCTTCAAGGAACTGAAGGAAGCAGGTCTGTATGACAACTCAGTCATCATGATTTACGGTGACCACAATGGGATTTCTGAAAACCATAACCGCGCGATGAAAGAAATTCTCGGAAAAGAGATCACAGATTATCAAAACGCACAAAACCAGCGTGTGCCTCTGATGATCCGCATTCCTGGCAAAAAAGGCGGAGTGAACCATACGTATGGCGGCGAAATTGACGTCATGCCGACACTTCTTCACTTGCAAGGTATTGATTCTGAGAAATATATCAACTTCGGTACCGATTTATTCTCTAAAGACCACGACGACACAGTGGCGTTTAGAAACGGCGACTTTGTAACGCCGAAGTACACATCTGTCGACAATATCATCTATGATACGAAGACAGGTAAAGAAGTAAAAGCGAATGAAGATACGAAGAACCTGAAAACGAGAGTGACACAGCAGCTGAAGCTTTCAGACAGTGTCCTTTACAAAGATTTGCTGAGATTCCACAAACTCAGTGACTTTAAAGCCGTTGATCCTTCTGATTATCATTACGGCAAGGAAAAAGATATCGAATAAGACAAAGAAGAGCCTTGAGCGGGCGCATTGCCGCGCTCAGGGCTCTTTTTTTGTGTGGTTACATAACCAAGTTGAAAAAATAGATTCCATTTGGTCACCAAGGCCGCCTCTCTCTCATATCATTACAGTAGATTTTGAAACCGGTATTGGAATCGGACAAATTATCGGGGAAATGCCTTGATAGATTGTAAGGAGGTACCAAGGTTTCGAACTCAATATTCATAGAGATGAGGGGTAGAGATGAAAGCGGTCATTCTCTGCGGCGGAAAAGGAACGAGAATGAGTGAGGTCACGAATGAACTTCCTAAACCGCTCGCCATGATAGGCGGAAAACCGATTCTATGGCATATTATGAAAATCTATCAGTACTACGGAGTGAACGAGTTTATTCTGCTTTTAGGCTACAAAGGAGAAAAAATCAAAGAATATTTTCTTAACTACGAATGGAAGCACAACAGCCTCACGCTCGACAGTTCTACAGGAGAGGTGCAGATGCTGGGACAGCCTGAAACGTGGAAAATTACATTTTTGGAGACAGGGGAAGACACGCTGACAGCCGGAAGAATCTTGCAGGCGAAGGACTACATCGGCGATGAAACGTTTATGCTCACCTATGGGGACGGGCTGGCCAATATCAATCTTTTTCATCTCATCAGCTATCATCAGACAAAGGGGGCTGCCGCGACTGTCACCGGCATTGATAAAGTCTCGCAGTTCGGCACCTTAACGGTTGAGGATGGCATAGCGAAAACATTTTCTGAAAAGACATCGAGTGACGGCATCATCAATGGCGGATTTTTCGTTCTCAATCCAAAGGTTTTCGATTATTTGCCGGAGGACGGAAACGCCATGTTCGAAGATGAACCGCTGAAGAACCTTGCGAAAGACGGTGAACTTGCCGTGTATCGCCATTACGGATTTTGGACGGCAATCGATACGTATAAAAATCTTTTGGAAGTCAACAAGCTGTGGGATCAAGGACAACATGTATGGAAGGTATGGTGAACTGATTTGAGTTTCTGGAAAAATAAAAACGTATTTGTCACGGGTTGTACAGGTCTTTTAGGAAGCTATTTGGTGAAAGAGCTGATCGAACAGGGCGCAAACGTGACGGGGCTTGTCAGAGATCATGTGCCTCAGTCCAATCTTTATCAGGGAGAACATGTGAAGAAAATGAACATCGTGCAGGGCGCTCTTGAAGACTTGCCTGTGATTGAACGCGCGCTTGGCGAGTATGAAATCGACACGGTGTTTCACCTCGCTGCACAAGCGATTGTCGGCGTAGCGAACCGCAACCCGGTTTCAACCTTTGAAGCGAATATTCTCGGCACGTGGAATGTTCTTGAGGCCTGCCGGAAGCATCCGTTAATCAAGCGTGTCATTGTCGCGTCAAGCGATAAAGCATACGGCGATCAAGAAAACCTTCCGTACGATGAAGATATGCCGCTGCAAGGCAAGCATCCGTACGACGTATCGAAAAGCTGCGCGGATCTGATCAGCCATACGTATTTTCACACCTATGGCCTGCCGGTCTGTATCACACGCTGCGGAAATCTGTACGGCGGCGGGGATTTGAACTTCAACCGCATCATTCCGCAGACGATTCAGCTTGTGCTGAACGGGGAAGCTCCCGAAATCCGCAGCGACGGCACCTTTGTCCGCGACTATTTCTATATTGAAGATGCCGTTCAGGCTTATCTGCTTCTGGCGGAGAAAATGGAGGAACACAACCTCGCCGGGGAAGCCTTTAACTTCAGCAATGAGATTCAGCTGACTGTGCTTGAGTTAGTCGAGAAAATATTAAAGAAAATGAACAGCAATCTAAAGCCGAAGGTGCTGAATCAGGGAAGCAATGAAATCAAGCACCAATATTTATCTGCGGAAAAAGCGAGAAAGCTGCTGAATTGGACACCTGCTTACACCATTGATGAAGGACTTGAAAAAACCATTGCGTGGTACACAGAATTCTTCAAAAAGTAACGCGAAATGAGGTGAACATACCGTGACGAGCGCCTATTGCACCGTTTTATCAAAAGGAAGATTATATCAGGCAGTCGCCTTATTTAAGTCTTTAGCGCAAGTCGATCAAGAAAGCCCCATTTTTACGCTTTGTATGGATGATGACACGCACCGCGTATTGCAGAAATTGAATCTGAAGCAGCTGACACTTGTACCGGTGGCAGCGCTTGAAAATGAAACGCTCCTGAAGCTGAAGGATACACGGGATCAAAGCGAATACTGCTGGACGATGAAGCCGATCTTTCTGCAAGCTGTGCTGAACAGCAATCCCGAGCTGGAACGGGTGACGTATATTGATGGAGATTTATTTTTCTACACCGACCCGTCACCGATATTTTCGAACCAGCCGGACTGCTCGGTGCTGCTTTCCCGGGGCGATATTATCATCCCTTCCTTTGAAAGAGAGCAAATTGATATGCTGCAGCGTCTGTTAGGCAGATATAACTCGGGCTTTATCAGCTTTAAACATGATAAAGCAGGAACGGACTGTCTGGAGTGGTGGAAGGAGCGCTGTCTTGAGGAGTGTAAAAATGCGCCGGGTGAAGGGAAATTCGGGGATCAGGGCTATTTGGATTATATGTCTGAGCTGTTTCCGAATGTGTGTGACATTACGACACCAGGTGTGAACATCGGCCATTGGAATTACGGACAGCATACGTTTTCCTGGAAGGATGGCCGAATTGTGCTGGAAGATGGAAACCCGCTGATCTTCTATCATTTCAGCGGATATCGAATCGTCAGCATCAATGAAATCAATCAGATTCACGAAACAACACGCACAGACCTGCCGTTCGTGCATGAGCTGTACCAGCAGACCCTGCCGCATATCATTCAGCATATCAAAGCGCTTGACCCTGAATTTAACGGTTTTGCTTCAAAAGATGATAACAAATAAATGATTAAATACAGGAAGTGAAAATGAAGTGAAAGCAAGCGTTATTATTCCTGCATATAATTCAAAGGAGCGCCTCTATAACAGCCTTCTGTCTTTAAACCAGCAGGAGTGCGATGAAGAGTTTGAGGTCATCGTAGCAGATAATGGCTCTGAGGACGGGACGCTCTCGATGCTCAAATCGTTTCAAGCGGACTTTCCGCTGATTTTTGTACGGATTAAAGAAAACAGGGGCATTGCATACGGAAGAAATCAGGCGGTCCGCAATGCCAGAGGAGATATTCTGATATTCCATGACAGCGATATGCTTGCTGCCAAGGATCTTGTGGCAAAGCATATCAAAGCGCATGAAAACGAAGAGAATCTTGTCGTGTGCGGTTTATTTTGGAAAAGGATCTACAGCTATTATTATGAGCGCTTTGAAGATGAACATAAGAAGCAGCTCGCAAAATTATATGATGAAATGCCGAAAAAAGACAAACAAAAGCTTCTGGCGGAAGCGGATATCAAAAACGAAAGCTTTCTGGATCAAAGCTTTGACCTTGATACCGATTTTATTGACGTGCTGAAGCGGATACTGGATGAATACGGCGATGACTTAAAGGGCTACCATATGCCGTGGCGTTTTTTTATCACAAACAATTCATCAGTAAAACGAAAGCATGTGGCTGATCTCGGTTTGTTTGACGAAGGCATTGTGCGGTACGGGTTTGAGGATTATGATCTTGGGATCAGGCTCCATCAGGCCGGACTCACGTTCAGGCTGCACCGCGATATTGTCAGCGTTCATCAGGAGCACCCGAGCAATTGTCAGTCAGTAGACGATATCAGAGCAAACATTGCCTATATGTGCGACAAATATAACAACATTCAGTCATTAGACGTTCATCTTGCCTTTAACGGCCCATTCCCTCCGGACATGACCAACAGGATCATGGATGATATTCATAAGCTGCTGGACTCGAAGAAATACGACATGCTGCTGCATCTGTTTCTTGAGCTGCTCCATGTCGTGAAGGATCGCAATCTGGACCCGGATTGGCAGAAAAAAACACCGCGGGTGACTGCGAAAAGCTTTGATTTGCAAGCCGTTCAAAAGCTTCTGCCAAAAGCGAAGAAGAAGCTTGGCGTGAACGATTTTGCCAATGCACTGTATGCGCTTGTCAATGATTTACTGCACGTGGATCTTAGATAAATGGATGTGGTATGGTGAGTCAATTTCATTTTTCAACAATAGTGTCAAGGACGCACATCTTTAAACTGATGCCTATGATTCATTCCCTCCATGAGCATTGCGATGATTTTCATTTATATGTGCTGTGTGTTGATCAGAAGGCATATGAATTGCTACAGCACGTGCCATGGGAGCATGTCACCTTTGTGCAGCTTCATGAAATGGAAGATCCGGAGCTATTGGAAGCGAAAAGCAATAGAACGTTCCATGAGTATTGCTGGACACTGAAGCCCGCATTTTTGTTCCATGTCATGAGTCAGTGGGATGACGCCGAATATTATGCCCATATGGATACCGATCTGTTTTTCTTTTCTGATCCAGCGCGTATTTTTGCCGAAAATCCGGCGGCTTCACTGTATTTGACTGATCACCGCAACTCGCCGCGGTTCATGTCTTATTATGAGCGGACCGGGCGTTTTAACACAGGCTTTGTCGGCGCCCGGAATACGGAAGAAGCCTATAAAGCGGTGTGGCAGTGGAGACAGGATTGCATTGAATATTGCACGGTGGAAATGAATACGAAAAGAAAGACGTACGGCGATCAAAGGTATGTGGAGAAGTGGCCGGCGCATTATCAGGGTGTGCATGTTGTCAAATCAACCGGAGCCAATACGGCGCTTTGGAATATAGAAAACTATAAGGTGACTCAAAAGGACGGCCGCGTTTATCTAGATGAAACGCCGCTGATTTTCTATCATTTCTCCGGATTCACATTGGTGACGGAGAACGAATTTAATCTTTGCTGGTATTACCGCATTGAAGACGAAGCGACAATTGAAATGATTTATATGCCGTATGTGTTAAACCTGAAAAGGTGGATTGACGAAATACAGACGGCATTTCCGGACTTTGCGGACGGCTTTATCCCGAAGCACGCGGTGCCGGACACTCATTTTATACAGCTTGATTAAAAAACCCCTGCCAGGCGGCAGGGGTTTTTTCAGCTATGCCATTCTCTCAGTTTCTGATCACTCGGCAAAAGAAACGCAAGGATGCCAAGAATCGGGAGAAACGCAATGGCAATCATGGTCGGGGTCAGTCCCGCAGCATCAATGAGAGCGCCAAGCGCCACAGCGCCGATTGCTCCCATACCGAAGGCGAGGCCGACGGTTAAACCGGACATCGTGCCGATCTTTCCGGGGACAAGCTCCTGTGCATACACAACCGTTACGGAAAAGCTCGACATGAGAACCAAGCCGATCAAAGCGAGTACGCCATAGGCCAGAACCGGTCCGGCAAATGGAAGCAGAATCGCCAGCGGCGCTGAGCACAGCAGCGAGCCGAGAATGACAACTCGTTTTCCAAAACGGTCTGCGAGCGGGCCGCCGAGAAAGGTTCCGACAGCGCCAAACAGCAAAAAGACGAAAATATAGCTCTGAGCCTGCTGAATGCTTACGTGATATGTATCCATCGCGTAAAACGTGTAAAAGTTGCCAATCGCACTCGTATACCAAGAACGCGCGAAAATCAAAAAGATAATAATAATAAGAGCGGTTATAACGGACTTGGTGACAGACGAGTTTTGTTCAGCGGCTTTCTTTTGGGTGCCCTGCTTCTGTGCAAGACTGCCGAGCCGAGCGGCGTACCATTTTGCAATATAAAGCAGAAACATAACGGCGAGCGCGGCTACAAGTGTAAACCAGACAGCACCGAATTGTCCGAGCGGAACAAGGATCAGCGCGGTAATCAGGGGCGCCATCGCTTGGCCTGAGTTTCCTCCGACCTGATAAATGGACTGGGCAAGCCCGCGTTTTGTGCCGGCGGCCATATAAGCCACACGGGAGCCTTCCGGATGAAAAATAGCGGAGCCTAATCCGATGAAAAACACACAGCACAAGATCGTCACAAATGACGGGGCAAATGCAAGGCCCAATATGCCGAGCATGCTGGCAGTCAGCCCGATCGGCAGGGCGTACGGCCGCGGCCGTTTATCCGTATACCAGCCGACGACAGGCTGCATGACGGATGACACCATGTTTAACGTAAAAGCGATGATGCCAAGCTGTGTGAATGTCAAACTCATGGAGCGTTCCAAAATCGGGAACATGGCCGGAATCACAGCCTGAAGCGAATCGTTGAGCATGTGGCAGATTCCGATGATAAACAAAATCGGATACACGGTGGTGCCGGGTTTTTGAACAGGTTTTTCCTTCAGCGGGGCGGCAATAGCCAAATGATTCTCCTCCTAACATATATCACCAGTGCATACCACCATATTATTCATAAGGTGAAGGATTTATCAAGGGAAAAAAGACGCCTTCTGGAAAGACGCAGCGCCCGCCGGCCAAAAAACATTAACAGTTGATGATTGTGTTTTCGATTTTCAGAATATGATATAGCTCTTCAAGCTTACGAATGTGGTACGTTGGCACAACCTCTGTTTCAGTGAGATTCATGTCAGGGCTAAGCCAGCACGTATCAATTCCCGCGAGCTGTCCGCCTTTGATGTCCGCTGTCAGCGAATCGCCGATGATTAAAGTGTGCTCCGCTGAAAAATGGGGAATCCGTTCAAACACATAGTCGAAGTACTCTTTCATCGGCTTTTGAAAACCTGTGTCTTCAGAAACGAAAATGTCCTTGAAGAACGGAAATAATTCTGAATCTCTGAGACGCTTATACTGAGTACTGGAAACGCCGTTTGTCACGATATACAAATCAAAATGCTGTTCCAGTTTTGCGATGAGATCAAAGGCTCCGTCCATAAGCTGGTGCCCTTCTTCAAGAAAACGGCGATATTTCTGGTCTAGCAGCACTCCGTCTGCTTCATAGCCATATTCCTTGAACAAAGCGGAAAAGCGGGTGGTCATCACTTCATCGCGAGTCATGTTTCCGCCTTCAAAGGCTCTCCAGAGGCCTTGATTAATTGTTTGATAACGGGATTCCATTTCATCGGTAAGCGGAATGTTCTGATCTTCAAACAGCAGGCGCAGCGCTAATTTTTCTGCCGCTGTAAAATCCAAAATGGTATTATCTACATCAAATAATAAAGTGCGGTATGGTTTCAAGGCTGGTCTTCCTTTCTGTATGTATACTCAAAGTATAGCACACGCAAAAACGAAAAAAGCCGGCGGATTGGACGTTTGAAATGTCCGCACCGACGGCTTACAATTATTTGTTTAATAAGCTGTGTTTTTTTGCATAAAGGAAATAAACGATCGTTCCGACGGCGATCCAGATGACAAATGAAAGCCATGTGATGCCTGGAAGGCTGTACATAAACCAAAGGCATATTCCAGCGCTGATGATTGGCACAACCGGAACGAACGGCACCCTGAAGGAAGCTTTGATTTCCGGGTGTTTCTTTCTTAACACAATAACAGCGATCGAAATGACTGTAAATGCCGCAAGCGTTCCCATGTTTACAAGGTGCGCAAGTGTGCCAAGATTAATAAATCCTGCGATTCCCGCCGCGACGATTCCTGTCAGCCATGTGTTGCGGAACGGCGTTTTGAATGACGGATGAATCTTTGCGAACAATCCCGGCAAAAGACCGTCTCTGCTCATGGCAAAGGTTAAACGGACCTGGGCATACAGCAATGCGAGCATCACTGTTGTGATTCCGATGATAGCGCCGACAGAAATAATTCCCGCAACCGCATCCTGGCCGACGAATTTAAGCGCAAAGGACACCGGATCACCGACATTTAATTTGGCATAAGGCATCATACCTGTTAAAACAAGCGATACCGTGATGTACAAAATGGTGCAGACGGCCAGAGCTGAAATGATGCCGATCGGCATATTTTTTTGCGGATGCTTCACTTCTTCTGAAGCGTTGGAAACTGCGTCAAATCCGAGATACGCGAAGAAAACCGTTGCCGCGCTGACAATGACGCCTTTCATTCCAAACGGCATAAAAGGAGTCCAGTTATCCGGTTTGACATAACCGAAGCCGACAATAATGAACAATAAAATAATTCCGATTTTCATCAGCACGATCACGTTGTTGAAGCGTGTACTTTCTTTGACACCTCTGCTGACAATTGCAGTGATGATGAGAATAATGACCGCAGCCGGAAGGTTAAACACGGCGCCCGGCGAGCTTCCCGGAGCTCCTGTCAGAGCAGCTGGAATATGAATATTAAAGCCGGCGAGCAGCGATTGAAAGTATGACGACCAGCCCGTGGCAACCGCCGACAGCGCAATGACATATTCAAGCATGAGATCCCAACCGATTAAAAAGGCGAGCAGCTCTCCAAGTGTGATATAGGAGTATGAGTACACGCTTCCCGAGATTGGTATCGAAGACGAAAACTCAGCATAACAGAAGGCGGCAAGCGCACAGGCAAGGCCCGCTAAAATAAACGATAAGATCAGGGCGGGACCGGCACCGGTCGCGGCCACTGTTCCTGTAATAACGAAGATCCCAGTGCCGATGACACACCCGATACCGAGAAGTGTTAAATCAAATGCGCTTAAAGTGCGAGCGAGGCTGTTGGATTGGCTCTGCGCATTTAATGTTTCAAGCGGTTTTTTCCTAAATAATGAACTCATGAAAAGTTCCTCCTGAAGATTTCAAAATATTCTAATCATTATATACATTTCTTGTTGTATTATATTGTCGAAATTTGACACAGTCAATCATATATTTTTCTGCTTTAAACGATAGAAGCTAAAAAGCGTTGTCGTATCATAATATAGTAATTTTTACAAAGGGGATATTGAATTTTGCTGATGGTGAACCGATAGAAATGATAGATTGGCCATATTTTGATTTGCTGGTAAAAAGGAGATGCTGACCATGTTTCAATATGAAGAATTAAACAAACAATTTATTAGCGGAAAATGGCAGGAGGGCAGCAGCCCAAATGTATTGGAAAACAAAAATCCTTATACTCAAAAAACAATCACATCCTTTCAAAAAGCGACAGCTGATGATGTAGATGAAGCGTACCGGGCGGCGGCTTTGGCAAAGAAAAAATGGGATGCGGTCAACCCATTCGAGAAAAGAGCAATCTTAGAAAAAGCCGTTACGTATATTGAAGAGAATGAAGAAGCCATCATTTATTTGATTATGGAAGAGCTGGGTGGAACAAGGCTGAAAGCAGCTTTTGAAATCGGACTCGTGAAAAACATCATCAAAGAAGCGGCGACGTTCCCTGTCCGCATGGAAGGGAAAATCCTTCCTTCTACAATAGACGGCAAGGAAAACAGATTATATCGAGTGCCGGCAGGCGTTGTCGGTGTCATCAGTCCTTTTAACTTCCCATTCTTTTTATCTATGAAATCAGTAGCCCCGGCACTGGGAGCAGGCAATGGCGTCGTTTTGAAGCCGCACGAAGAAACACCGATTTGCGGCGGTACGCTGATTGCGAAGATTTTTGAAAATGCGGGCGTTCCGGAAGGACTGCTGAATGTTGTTGTCACTGACATCGAAGAAATCGGTGACAGCTTTGTCGAACACCCGGTGCCGCGGATCATCTCATTTACAGGCTCTACGAAAGTGGGCAGCTACATCGGCCAGCTTGCGATGAAGCACTTTAAAAAGCCGCTTCTTGAGCTTGGCGGAAACAGCGCCTTTATCGTGCTTGAAGATGCGGATATCGAATATGCAGTCAATGCGGCAGTGTTCAGCAGATTTACCCATCAAGGACAGATTTGTATGTCAGCCAATCGCGTACTGGTTCACTCATCAATTTATGATCAATTCCTTGAGCTGTATCAGGCAAAAGTGGAATCGCTGAAAGTTGGTGACCCGATGGACCCTGATACGATTATCGGGCCTTTAATCAACAGCAGGCAGACTGACGGTTTAATGAAATCTGTTGAGAAAGCGATTGAAGAAGGAGCTGTTCCGGTGAAGCTAGGCGGATTTAACGGAACGATCGTGGAGCCGACCATCTTAAAAGACGTGAAACCGTTTATGAGCATTGCCAAGGAAGAGCTGTTCGGGCCAGTCGTCTCCTTCATGACATTTGATTCAGAAGACGAAGCGGTAGATATTGCAAACGATACCCCGTTTGGCTTAAGCGGAGCCGTACATACCTCCAACCTTGAACGCGGTGTGGCTTTTGCGAAACGCATTGAAACAGGCATGATTCACGTGAATGACACGACGATTAATGATGAACCGAATGTGGCATTCGGCGGTGAAAAGCAATCTGGCCTCGGCCGATTAAATGGCGAATGGAGTCTTGAAGAATTTACGACACTGAAATGGATTTCAGTTCAGCACGAAAAACGCAGCTTCCCTTACTAATAAAAGGAGTGATTGGAATTGAGCATAAGAACGGAAAATGAAACAGCAGATCTTCTAGACGCATTTGTAAAAGTAGCCCCTTATTTAAACAGCCTGGTTCAGGATGATATTACAATCGGCATTTATGATACAGAGAAATTGCTGGTCAATATTCCGGCAAAAACCTTCTCCCTTAACGTAAAAGCCGGAGATCCGCTGCAAGAAGGAGATATCATCACAGACGCGATCCGCAGCAATCAGAAAAAAACGAGCATGGTGCCGAAGGAATTGTTCGGTTTCCCATTGATCGCACGCGCCATCCCGCTTCATGACCAGAACGGAAGAGTGATTGGAGGAGTGGGCCTCGGCACGAGCCTTGAGGAGTCCTCTAAGCTTCATGATGTAGCGGAAAGCTTATCGGCAGTTGTTGAACAAACGGCTGCGGCCATTTCCGATATATCTGACTCCATTAACGGATTCTCATCGCAAATGTCGGGCATTTCCTCACAAGCGAAAAAGGTAAGCGAAAGCGCGGGAGAAATCGCCGATATTTCAGTAACCGTGAAAGGCATTTCTGATCAGAGCAATCTGCTCGGTTTAAATGCTGCGATTGAAGCCGCACGGGCAGGGGAGTCCGGAAAAGGCTTTTCTGTCGTAGCCGATGAAATCAGAAAGCTTGCGACGCATTCGAAAGAAAATGTCGGCCAGATCGATCAGATCACGAAAAAAATCCACAGCCTGTTAAAAGGGCTAGAAGAATCGATTGAATCGATTAATCAGCATACTGACGGACAAGCTGCTGCTGTTGAACAGATTTCCGCCACGATGCAGGAGATCTCAGGCAGTGCGCAGCATCTCGCTAAAATGGCAGAAAAAGCGCTTGAAGAAGAGTAAGAGACTGGGGACAGAGTCCCCGGTCTTTTTTTCTGTCCGGTACTTCCATGAAATTTGTCTGCTCTTTTACTAGTTTTATTCCAGCGGCTGATTTAAAATGTACACATGAACTTACGTGAGGATTGATAGGAACCATGAGCATATTAAAAGCGGAGAACCTTTACAAAACATACGGAGATAAGACGTTATTTGACCATATCTCCTTTCATATTGAAGAGAATGAGAGAATCGGATTAATCGGGCCGAACGGCACCGGAAAATCAACGCTGCTGAAAGTGATTGCCGGCTTGGAATCTGTTGAAGAAGGCGACATCGCCAAATCCGGCAGCGTGCATGTTGAATTTCTTCATCAGGACCCGCAGCTGCCTGCTGGACAAACTATTCTGGAGCATATTTATTCAGGTGAATCGGCTGTCATGAGAACGCTCCGTGAATACGAAAAGGCGCTCTATGAGCTGGGAGAAGACCCGGAAGATGAAAAACGCCAGAAACACCTGCTGGCGGCGCAGGCGAAAATGGATGCAAACAACGCGTGGGATGCGAATACCTTGGCGAAAACGGTGTTATCGAAGCTGGGAGTAACTGACGTGACAAAGCCTGTGAACGAGCTCTCAGGCGGACAGAAAAAACGGGTGGCGATTGCGAAAAACTTAATTCAACCCGCTGATCTTCTGATTTTAGACGAGCCGACGAACCATTTGGATAATGAAACGATTGAATGGCTTGAAGGGTATTTGGCGCAATATCCAGGCGCCGTCATGCTGGTGACGCACGACAGGTACTTCTTAAACCGCGTGACAAACCGCATTTATGAGCTTGAACGGGGCAGTCTTTATACCTACAAAGGCAACTATGAAGTCTTTTTGGAAAAGCGCGCGGAACGGGAAGCGCAGGCTGAGCAAAAAGAAACGAAGCGGCAAAATCTGCTGCGCCGTGAACTGGCCTGGCTCAGACGCGGAGCGAAAGCACGCTCCACAAAACAAAAGGCGAGAATCGGCAGGGTAGAGTCGCTTAAGGAGCAGAAGGGCCCTCAGTCAGCCGGCTCGCTCGACTTTGCGATTGGCTCCCACCGCCTTGGAAAGCAAGTAATCGAAGCGGAGAACGTGATGATCGCTTATGGAGGAAACGTACTCGTCGATCGATTCAATGAACTGGTCATACCGGGTGAACGAATCGGGATCATCGGGCCGAACGGCATCGGAAAAACAACGCTGTTAAACAGCCTTGCCGGACGAATCACTCCTGACGGCGGCCATATTACGATCGGCCAGACAGTACGAATCGGCTACTATACCCAGGATCACAGTGAAATGAACGGTGAGCTGAAGGTGATTGAATACATTAAAGAAACAGCGGAAGTCGTGAAAACAGAGGACGGCGATATCGTCACCGCTGAACAAATGCTTGAGCGCTTCCTCTTCCCGCGCTCCATGCAGCAAACCTATATCCGCAAGCTGTCCGGCGGAGAAAAGCGGCGCTTATACTTGCTTCAGGTTCTGATGCAGGAGCCGAATGTGCTGTTTCTCGATGAGCCGACGAACGACTTGGATACAGAAACGTTAAGCGTGCTTGAGGATTATATTGAACAGTTCCCTGGCGTTGTCATCACCGTATCCCATGACCGCTACTTCCTTGACCGCGTCGTAGACCGTTTGATTGTCTTTGAAGGAAATGGCGTGATTTCTCGCTTCCAAGGCTCCTACAGTGACTATATGGAGCAGGCCAAAGCAAGAAAAATGACCGAAAAACCCGCAGCTGAAGTCAAAACAACTGAAGCGGAACCGAAGAAAAAACGGAAAAAGCTTTCTTACAAAGATCAGCTTGAATGGGACGGCATTGAAGATAAAATTGCCGAGCTTGAAGAAAAGCATGAACAGCTCGAAGCGGATATCGCCGCGGCGGGCAGTGATTTCGGGAAAATTCAAGAGCTGATGGCCGAGCAGGCAAAAACAGCGGAAGAGCTTGAGGCAGCGATGGATCGCTGGACAGAATTGTCCCTCATGATAGAAGAGCTGGAAAGCTAAAAAAGTGCGGCCTACTGCAGGCCGCACTTTTTTTCACATAATGTACAAAAACGAAACGGCCAGCTTATGATAGGATGGAATTGTGTGTCAGCGGCACATGGAAAACTAACGGAGATGATGAAGTATGACATGGGCTATCGTGATGTTAATCCTCATGAGTCTGGTGAAAATCGTTTTAACCTGCCTTCCAACAGGCGTCATAGAATGGCTGCTTAGCAAATTCGAGGTGCACGCCAAGGTGAACAACGAAGATGCTGTTCTCTCTGTAGATGGAAAACGTCTCGAGGGTGAAGAAAAAAGGAACATGATTGATCAATTTAACGAAGCTGTCTTCCTGGAGAAATATTATATTTACCCAGGCGACGAAGAGCGTTATTTATACCCTGAAAACGGCGGAACACCGCTTGTGATAGATACGAAAAAAGGCAAAAAAGATGTAAAGCTGTATGTATACAGCTACGACGACCATATCGACGTCGTGAAACAGTATAAGAAGAAAGTCATTGCGTATCGATTGCTTTCTGAAAGCATGCAAAAGCAGTCTTTGTCAGTGACAGGGAGCTTAGCTTAAAAATAGGCTAATGAAGGACGGGTGCTTTACGTACTCGTCTTTTTTATTGCATTTCAAAACTTAACGTTTACGTTAAGGTGTAAAAGGTGTATAATGGTTACAGAAACGGCGAAGGGGGATTTACCTTGGAATGGATGAAGATTGATCAAGTTGCCAAAAGAAGCGGGCTGACAAAGCGGACCATTCGGTTTTATGAAGAAATCGGCTTAATTCCAGCACCGAAACGGACGGACGGCGGCGTAAGACTTTATTCAGAGGACGATATGGAAGAGCTTGAGAAAGTGATCAGCACAAAGGAAGTGCTTGGCTTTTCCCTTCAGGAGCTTCAGCATTTCATGGAAACCAGCCGCCAGCTAGAGTTAAACAAAGAGGGGTATTTGTTGTCACTGGATCCAAAGGAACGGAAAGAGAAGCTGGAGGAAATTCAGGAAACGCTGAATCACCAGCTGAATTTGATTGATGAAAAAATCCGCACATTCCAAAGCTTTAAGGAACGTCTGCACGGCATGAAAGATAAAGCGGAGCGTGCCATTCAATCAATCGAATGAAAAGTTTGCCAAACGCTATTTTTGTAGCGTTTCTTTTAATGGAATAAAGATGGAGGTTAGGTCAAATGGATAAGACAAAACAAGTAAATCAGAAAACGGGCTTGCTCAGTCAGCCGAAAGCTGTATGGGCTGTCGCGTTTGCCTGTGTGATTTCCTTTATGGGAATCGGGTTGGTCGATCCTATTCTTCCGGCGATTGCCGCACAATTACATGCTTCACCTAGTGAAGTATCACTCTTATTTACAAGTTATTTGCTCGTTACCGGATTTATGATGTTTTTCTCAGGAGCCATTTCCAGCAGGATCGGTGCAAAATGGACATTAATTCTCGGACTTATTTTTATTATTATCTTTGCAGCGCTTGGCGGAAGTTCAAGCTCAATTGCTCAGCTTGTCGGCTATCGCGGCGGCTGGGGACTAGGTAATGCGTTATTTATTTCAACAGCGCTTGCGGTCATTGTCGGCGTGTCTGTCGGCGGCAGCGCTCAAGCGATTATTTTGTATGAGGCGGCGCTCGGACTGGGGATTTCCGTCGGACCGCTTGCAGGCGGAGAGCTTGGAAGCATTTCATGGCGTGCGCCGTTCTTCGGGGTATCTGTCCTGATGTTTATTGCGTTAATCGCCATTTCCTTGATGCTGCCGACATTGCCTAAACCGGCGAAGCGCGTTGGGGTATTTGACGCCATGAAGGCACTCAAATATAAAGGCCTTTTGACAATGGCGGTATCGGCTTTCTTATACAACTTTGGATTTTTTATTTTGCTCGCTTATTCTCCGTTCGTTCTGGATTTAGATGAACACGGCCTTGGATATGTTTTCTTTGGCTGGGGACTTCTGCTGGCGATTACGTCAGTCTTTACGGCGCCGATCGTGCACAAAGCGCTGGGTACAGTGCGTTCCTTGGTTGTTCTCTTTATCGCCTTTGCGGTCATTCTGATCATCATGGGCATCTGGACAGAGCATCAGGCGTTGATTATTACATGTATCGTTGTGGCCGGTGCTGTCCTTGGTATGGTCAACACGATCATGACAACAGCTGTCATGGGCTCTGCACCGGTTGAACGTTCAATCGCTTCTTCAGCCTACAGCTCAGTCCGCTTCATCGGCGGCGCGATCGCTCCGTGGATTGCGGGAATGCTGTCAGAACACTTCACAGCAAGCGCGCCGTATACAGTTGGCGGAATTGTTGTTCTCGTCGGTATGCTTGTGCTTCTGCTGGGTCGTAAACATCTTGCCGGAATTAAGGCAGGACATTAATAAGGAAAGACACTGCTAAGGTGCAGTGTCTTTTTTTATTTGCTTAATCTTTCCATCAGAATGGGGAATTATAGTATTTTTCAGGAGATTCAGAGAGACTTTATCATCGCGTTGGTCTTCGCCAGAGAGATTCACTGGTACAAAACGATTTTGTGGTGACATAGCCCCAAATTTTTAAAAATGCATATATTGAGCTCCGATTTAAGTGAGGATTATTTAATCAGTCAGTTCTTTCACATATGGAAAACCCACGAGCATATCTTACATTCAGTTTCTCTTAAGTCCTATCCGAACGTAACTAGTAGGTTGTCATCTAACTATTACTCAATGTTTATTGTATTTACAGAGTGCACCACCTTCTGGTAATTTTAATTGATGTATCAGATGGTAAGATAATATTAACTTTATGACCTTCATCTGATATACTACAAAAAAACATATGAGGTGCATATTGTAAGATGGAGACGAATCCAAAAACAGTTCAGCAAGATGATGATAAATTTTTCGGCTTTGTTTTAGCAGCTGTTAGTATCCTGATAGGTTGCGTTTTATATTTTTCTTGGGATACTTTCGGTAATGAAACCGCAATGAAACTTCTATCGATGATATTTTTGGTTTTTGGTATTTGTGGACTAGGAGTCGAATTAAGTAAAGTAACCCTTAACGATGGTGCGCTAGAGATGTGCATAGGGTTGGGGGTTACTATAATACCAATTATCCTAAAAGATATTTTTAATGGTTTCCCGAATCTTATAGCTTTATTTATTATTGCGTTTGGTTTTCTTTTTATCGGTAAATCTGCTCTTCGCCTTTACAAACCTAAACCTGATAAACCAAAACCAAAACTTATATTTCGTATTATGATAGCAACAGGACAGTTACTCGGGTTCATTGTTAATGTAAATAATTTTGTGAAAATGTTTTTTTGAATGATTTTTAAAATGAGAGTGTGAATTCACATCGCCATTGCAGCTCATTTTAAAAGACAGAGAGCTTTTGAGAATCGTTCAGAAAAAATGGCAGTAAAAAACCCGCCCTTCACCAGGCGGGTTTTTTCGTAACATTAAAGCACTTTCGTCGTCCAAGACTCGCAGTTCCATGTTTCTGTCGCGATGTCCATATAGAAATCAGGCTCGTGAGAAATAAGAAGAATGGAGCCTTTGTATTCTTTGAGCGCACGCTTGAGCTCTTCCTTCGCGTCGACATCCAAGTGGTTTGTCGGCTCATCGAGCACTAGCAGGTTGGTTTCCGAATTGATCAGCTTGCATAATCTGACCTTCGCTTTTTCGCCTCCGCTTAATACGGAGACGCGGCTTTCGATATGTTTTGTCGTCAGTCCGCATTTTGCCAGAGCGGCGCGGATTTCATACTGCGTATACGAAGGGAATTCGCTCCAAACTTCTTCAATACACGTATTGTTGTTTGTTTCCTTGACCTCTTGCTCGAAATAGCCGGTAAAGAGGTGCTCGCCTCGTTCAACAGAGCCTTCGAGCGGCTGGATTTCGCCAAGCAGGCTTTTCAGCAATGTCGTTTTCCCGATCCCGTTGGCGCCGTAAAGGGCGATTTTTTGGCCGCGCTCCATACGGAGGTTCAGCGGACGGGAGAGCGGGGAATCGTAACCGATCACGAGATCCTTCGTTTCGAAAATCAGCTTGCCTGACGTTCTCGCCGGCTTGAAGTGGAATTCCGGTTTTGGCTTTTCTGCCGCAAGCTCGATCATATCCATCTTATCGAGTTTCTTTTGGCGGGACATCGCCATGTTTCTCGTGCTGACGCGGGCTTTGTTGCGGGCAACAAAATCCTTCAGCTCTGCGACTTCCTGCTGCTGTTTTTTGTAGGCCGCTTCAAGCTGCTGTTTCTTCACCTCGTAAACTTCCATAAACTGATGGTAGTCGCCGACATAGCGTGTCAGCTCCTGATTTTCTACATGATAAATCAGGTTGATGACACTGTTTAAGAACGGAATGTCATGGGAAATCAAGATGAACGCATTCTCGTACTCCTGCAGGTAGCGTTTCAGCCATTCGATATGCTGTTCATCAAGGTAGTTGGTCGGCTCATCGAGAAGCAGGATTTCCGGTTTTTCCAGAAGCAGCTTGGCGAGAAGCACTTTTGTGCGCTGACCCCCGCTCAGATCAGTAACGTCACGGTCCAGTCCGATATCACTCAAGCCGAGGCCGCGGGCGATTTCTTCTACCTTGGAATCAATCACATAAAAATCATTGTTCGTCAGCGCGTCTTGAATCACACCGACGTCTTCAAGAAGCTTTTCAAGCTCGTCAGGATCTGCTTCGCCCATTTTGTTATAAATCTCATTCATTTCTTCTTCCATTGCAAATAAATAATGGAATGCGTCTTTCAGCACATCACGGATGGATTTTCCTTTTTCAAGCACAGTATGCTGATCCAGATAGCCGACACGGACGTTTTTTGACCATTCGACTTTTCCTTCATCAGGCTCAAGCTTTCCGGTAATAATATTCATGAAGGTTGATTTTCCTTCACCGTTCGCGCCGATCAGACCGACGTGCTCGCCTTTTAAAAGACGGAAAGATACATTATTAAAAATGGCCCGGTCACCGAAGCCGTGGCTTAAGTCCTTTACAGATAAAATACTCATGTTTACACCTCTATCGTTATCAAACACGCACAATCGGCGTGTAATATTCACCCTTTTGATTATAAAGGAGGAAGTCGATTGTTGAAAGGCATAGGAAAGAAAAAGAAAAATTGCGTTCCGCGCGCTGTTTTGAGATACTATGGAATAGATTTTAAGAATCGAGGAGAACAAAATGACGCAAACTTGGCCATTTTTACATAATGTACAATCATTTATCAAAGAAAATTGGAACGCTTCAGGCTTTGAAAAGCCGACTCCTGTACAGGAGCAGGCGGCCCAACTCATCATGGAAGGTAAGGATGTCATCGCAGAATCGCCGACAGGAACGGGTAAGACGCTTGCCTACGCACTGCCGGTATTGGAGCGCATCAAACCTGATCAGAAGCATCCGCAGGCGGTGATTTTAGCACCTTCACGTGAGCTGGTGATGCAGATTTTTCAGGTGATTCAGGACTGGAAAACGGGATCAGAATTACGCGCAGTTTCCTTAATCGGCGGAGCGAATGTGAAGAAGCAGGTCGAAAAGCTGAAAAAGAATCATCCGCATATTATCGTCGGGACGCCGGGCAGGGTGTTTGAGCTGATTCAAGCGAAAAAACTCAAGATGCATGAAGTAAAAACGATCGTACTTGATGAAACCGATCAGCTTGTCCTGCCGGAGCATCGTGAAACGATCAAGCAAATCATTAAAACGACATTAAGAGACCGCCAGCTTCTTTGTTTTTCAGCCACACTGAAGAAAGAAACAGAAGACGTGCTCCGCGACATGACGAAAGAGCCCGAGGTTTTGAAGGTAGAACGCAGCAAAGCGGAAGCGGGAAAAGTGAAGCATCAATACATCATCTGTGACCAGCGCGACAAAGTGAAGCTGCTGCAAAAGCTTTCAAGGCTTCATGGCATGCAGGCGCTTGTGTTTGTGAGAGATATCGGTAACCTTAGTGTGTACGCGGAAAAGCTGGCGTACCATCATGTCGACCTTGGCATCCTTCACAGTGAGGCGAAGAAGATGGAGCGGGCGAAGATCATTAAAGCGTTTGAGCAGGGCGAGTTCCCGCTGCTTTTGGCAACTGACATTGCCGCGCGCGGTTTGGATATTGAAAACCTGCCATATGTGATCCACGCCGATATTCCTGATGAAGACAGCTATGTTCACAGATCAGGACGAACAGGACGGGCTGGAAAAGAAGGGAACGTGCTGAGTCTTGTCACACGTATGGAAGAATCAAAGCTGAAGAAAATGGCGAAGAAACTTGGCGTGGAGCTGATTGAAGCTGTTTATTCAGGCGGTAACCTGAATACGAAATAAAAGGAAGGGCGGAATCGCCCTTCCTTTTTTCTGTAAAATAAAAGAAAATAGGATCGGGGTGAGGAGATGGCTTCGATAGACAGTTTTCGTTTTTTGAAGGGGTCTGAGCTGAACATTATTGAAAAGTGGTTCGAGAATGAGAATGTCAGGCAGAGAATGGATGGAATGCTGCCATTACATCAGTGGTACGCCCGAGTGATTAATGATGAAAACAATGCTGTCATGATGGCATATGACCAACAGCTGCCGGCAGGGGTGGTCATCATTGAGTTCGTGGAGGATAAGGCGTATATTGGATTGATCGTAAATCCTCAGCATCATCTTCAATGTTATGGGAAAACGATATTACGTAAATTAATTGATGATCCCAATTTTGCGAGGGTAAGTGAATGGGCTGCCTGCATTGAAGAAGACAATCAAATCAGTTTATCCTGTTTTAAAGCAGCCGGGTTTACGTCGGTAGAAACAGAACCGGATGAAGATGGATTTTTTACTTTGACTCTTCGTCATTGACGTATTCTCAAAAATAAAAGGAGGGCGGAAAGCCCTCCTTTTTTTGGTATAATCTCAGCTTTGATCACTGACTTTGATCAGCTGTTTTCCTTTATTTTCTCCTTTAAATAAGCCAAGAAATGCGTCCGGAATGTTTTCGAAGCCTTCAGTAATCGTTTCCTCATAATGAAGCTTTCCGTCTCTCAGCCATTCCGCCAGCTGTTTTGCGCCTTCAGGAAAACGGTCGGCGTAGTCGCTTACGATAAACCCTTGCATCAGCGCCTTCGTTTTGATCAGCTTGGATTGGACGCGAGGGCCCATGTCATCCGCTTCGTTTTCCGCGTTGTAGGAAGAAATGGCGCCGCACACAGGGATGCGGGCAAACTCATTGAGGAGGTTCATGACCGCATCTGAAATCGGCCCGCCGACATTGTCAAAATACACATCGACACCGTTCGGACAAGCGTCAGCAAGCGCTTGTTGAATATCATCTGCAGTTTTGTAATTAATCGCTTCGTCAAATTGCAGTTCATTCTTTAAGTAGTCAATTTTGTCATCAGAGCCTGCGATACCGACGACGTGTGCTCCCTTGATTTTGGCGATCTGTCCGACAGCGGAACCGACAGCCCCTGCAGCTCCGGAGACAACCACAGTTTCGCCTTCTTTCGGGCGGCCGATGTCCAGCAGGCCGAAATATGCCGTCAAACCGGTCATTCCCAGGATGCCGAGATACGCTGAAGCAGGAGCGAGACTTGTATCAATTTTTCGCACGGCGGACTCGGTGACAGCGGAATATTCCTGCCAGTTCAGGTTTCCGATTACGATTTCTCCTTGTTTCAGCTTATCTCCGTCTGACACGACTTCAGCAATGACACCGCCTGACAGCGCTTCGTCTAAGGCAAATGGCTCTACGTATGACTTCGTGTCTTGCATTCGTCCGCGCATGTAAGGATCGACTGACACATAGAGTGTTTTGACAAGCACCTCACCTTGCTTCGGCTCAGGAACGGGGATCGTTTCAAAGCGGAAATCTTCGTGAACGGGCACCCCTTGCGGACGTCTTGCTAATTGAATCTGCTGTTGAGCTGTTGTCATATTCATCCTCCTATCATTTGATTGACACCAATGTAACATGGACAAGTGATGAAATACAAAAAGTAAGCCGCATAAAAAAAGGAGAGGTGGATTCCTCTCTTTTACAGCGTGTCGAAAAATCAGAACTGTGCGCCGGTGCTCACGAATTTACCCTCCGATGCTCGTCCTTTCTAGATTTCAAGGGTTTTCTATCACACTGAAAGGATGACAAAAAGCTCAAAACGATAACTGTTTTGAGCTTTTGTCAACAATCTGAAAGAAGAGGTATCCTCTCCTTTTTCATCACGTCCGTAATTTTGGGCATAGTCCCATCGGCAGGCACATCGGCTTCTGGTCGATCGGGCTTCTCATGATGCAGCATTCCAAGCCGAAGACTTCCCGGAAAAACGGCTGGGTAAAGACGTCTTCCGGCGTTCCGGCATTGTAGATTTTTCCGTCCAGTACGCTGATCAGATAGTCAGCATATTGAGCGGCTTGGTTTAAGTCGTGAAGCACCATGACAACTGTGCGTCCATGATCCCGGTTCAGCTTTTTCAGCAGCTCCAGCACCTCAATTTGGTGAGAGATGTCCAAGTAAGTGGTCGGTTCATCGAGCAAGAGCAAATCAGTGCCTTGTGCAAGCGCCATGGAAATCCAGGCTCTTTGTCTTTGACCACCTGAAAGGGCATCAAGTGTCCGATCCTTCAGTTCATTCATCCCGGTTGCGTCAAGCGCCCACTCTACCATATCGTGATCCTCTTGCGTATGCTTGGATAACAGTTTTTTATGAGGATGTCTGCCGAAATAGCATAGTTCCTGTACCGTCAATCCTTCTGGCGCCTGAGGAGACTGAGGAAGAATCGCCAGCTTTTTAGCCACTTCTTTGGACGGCTGGCGATGAATATCTTTTCCTTCTAATAGAACCGTGCCGCTTTTTGGGGCCATCAGCCTGGCCAGCGATTTGAGGATTGTTGATTTTCCGCAGCCGTTGGCGCCGATGAGCACAGTGATTTTTCCTTCTTCAATCTTTAAATCAACTCCGTCAATAATCACTGTGCTGTCATATGAAAGAGTGAGCTGGTCTGCAGCCAGTTTTCCCATGGTATCCTCTCCCTACTGTTTCCTCGCTTCGAATTTCAATAAATATAAAAAATAAGGCGCGCCGATCACAGCTGTCAGTATTCCGGCGGGTATCTCAACCGGAGGCATGATGCCGCGTCCTAATGTATCTGCGATTAGTAATATAATAGCACCGATTAATGCCGATGCAGGCAGTAAATATTTAGCTTTTTCTCCGGCAAGCCTTCTGGCGATATGCGGAGCAAGCAGCCCGATAAAACCGATTGATCCGACGACGGCTACACAGCTCCCCGCCAGTGCAACTGCGGTGAAAATCAGGATGAATCTCAGCCTGTTTGCGTTTTCGCCGAGACCCTGCGCTAGCTCATCTCCGAGTGACATCAGATCCAGCTTCGGAATGAGGATGCAGACAATCGGCAAAAGGACAAGCAGCCATGGCGCAAGGAGCTTGACTTCTTCCCAGTTTCTCCCCCAGAGGCTGCCTGTCAGCCAAATGAGCGCTGCATTAACGTCCCCCGGAAATTTGACCATCATATATTGCATGCCGGCGTGGCAGACCGCGCCTAAGGCAATGCCTGATAAAGCCAATGAAGAGGGCTGAATGCTTTTTTTGCGGGCTATCATTAATAATACTACAGCAATAATGGCTGCTCCGGCAAATGCGGAGAACGGCAGCACATAGACCGGAGACTCAGGAAAAATGAGAATAACGGCCATGGCGGCCAGTCCGGACCCTTTTGAAATTCCGACAACGTCCGGAGACGCAAGGGGATTTCGGATGACACCCTGCAAAATGGCTCCGGCAGCGGCAAGCCCGGCGCCTGCCAGAATCGCCAGTATAATGCGGGGGAGCCGGTACTGCTGAATAATAAACTCGAAGGAATGATCCATCCCTAACAGATTCGTAACCACCGCATCAGGTGAAATATACAATGCCCCGAAGCCGATGCTGATCACGGACAGCACTAGCAAGATGACAGCCAATATAAGGATGACCAGCAAGGGGCGTTTTTGTTTTCTGGTTGATTTCTTCATTTCAGATTTCGCCCTTTCCTTGCTAAATATAAGAAAAATGGTGTGCCGATAATGGCGGTGACAATGCCGACCGGGGATTCATAAGGGAATGCAATCCATCTGGCCAGGACATCTGCGTACACCAATAAAATGGCGCCGAACAGCGCCGAAAACGGCAGCACATACTTGTAATTTTCTCCGATCAGCTTGCGGACGATATGCGGGACGAGCAGCCCGACAAAGCCGATTGGACCGGCAACCGCCACAGAAGCGCCGGATAGAATTAAAATGATAAAGCTGATCAGAATCCGCATGCCGTTCATGTTTTGCCCGAGTCCTTTTGCGGTTTCATCACCGAGACCGAGAACAGAAACGGGACCTGAAAACACAAGGGCAAGTCCAATGCCGATGACAGAAAACGGGGCAATGGTCATGACGTCCTGCCAATTGCTGCCGTCAATCGCACCCGTCATCCAATACAGCACATCCTCTCCCGACTCATTTAAAATAATAATCGCCTGTGTCATGGAGGACAGGAACAAATGCACCGCCATTCCTGACAGCGCCAGTTTGACAGGTGTCATTCCGCCGGAAGAGGCAATCATATACACAATTGCGCCGCCTGCCGCCGCACCTGCAAAAGCGAACACAACCGAAGAGTAGGACGACGCCGGCAGAATGACGAGAGAAGCAACGACAAACAGCGATGCACCCGCATTCACACCGAAAATTTGAGGTGAAGCCAGAGGGTTTCTTGTCATGGCCTGCATCAGTGCCCCTGCTACAGCCAGGCTGGCGCCGACGAAAACGCCGATTAATGTGCGGGGGAGGCGAAGAGTAGAGATGATAAGCTGTTCTTTTGATCCGTCCCATACAAAAAGATATGTCAAAGCATCAATGATGCCGATGTCTGAGGCGCCTACTGAGAGATTCAGCCCAAGCCCGAAAATAAGGATGATCAGTGCAATGATAAAAACCATCAATCTTGATGATGAGCGCCGTTTGGCTGAGTAATACAACAGTCTCACTTCCTTGCTGCGTCTGTTTGCAAAAACGAAGAAGCAAGGATTCTCCTCGCTTCTCTTTTGTCCTACTTATTATACACTTTTTTGAGCACGTCTTTGGCGCTTGTTTCACTGGACTTGATTCCTCTGAATCTTGTCCAAATGTCGCGGTCTGCATCGTAGATTTGTCCGTTTTTCACCGCTTTTAGATTTTTCCAGAGCGGGTTCTTTTTCCACTCATCTACGATTGTTTTACCCTCGTTGGCTGAAATAAACAAAATATCAGGATCGATTTTGCTTAACTGCTCGAGGCTGACCTCTTGATACGCGTTATCTGACTTCACGGCGTGCGTAAAGCCGAGCATGCTGAAGATTTCTCCGTCATAAGAAGATGACGTATGAAGCTGGAAGGAATCGGCTCTTGCCACGCCGAGAACGATGCTGCGGTCTTCATCTTTCGGAAGCTCCGCTTTCAGATCGTCAATGACCTTTGTATGGTCGGCGAGCTTTTCTTTTCCTTCTTTTTCTTTATTTAATGCTTTAGAAATGGTATTGAAGCTGTCGATTGTTTCATCATAAGTCGCTTCCCGGCTTTTCAATTCAATGGTCGGTGCGATTCGTTTCAGCTGTTTGTAAATGTTTTTATGGCGTTCAGCGTCAGCGATGATTAAATCAGGCTTCAAGGAGCTGATGACCTCAAGATTCGGTTCGCTTCGCGTGCCTACTGATGTATAATCAATCGGGCTGCCGACCAGCTTTTGAATCATGTCTTTTTTGTTGTCATCGGCGATGCCTACCGGCGTGATGCCGAGGTTGTAAACAGCATCCAGGAATGAAAGCTCAAGCACAACGACTTTTTTAGGTGTGCCGGTCACTGTTGTTTTCCCGTCTTCGTGCTGAATGACTCTTGAATCCTTAGATTTGCTTCCGGCTTTGCTGCCGCTGTTATCCTGACTTGATGAACAGCCGGATATAATGAAACAAGCGATTAATAAAACACTGATGATGGCAATAAACTTGTTAGGATAGGTGCGCATTGTTTTCTTCCTTTTTTCTGAATTTAATAATGAGAATCATTATCACAAATAAACACTATAATAGCATGGCTTCCTATGTCAATATTTTTTAAATAAAGAAACAGAATCGGCTGCTTTATGTTTTTTTGATGTATGGGTCATATGGCACAAATAAATCGTACACAGCATCGCCGTGTCTGTGGGATAAAAACGAACTGGCGTTGGCTTTAGAGGCTTCAAGCATATCTCTGCTGACATGGGGAAGAAGAACGCTGAGATAGCTGGACAATTTTTTTTCGATTTCTTCAGAGAGCGCAAATTCAATGTCTCCGATATTCATGACAATAGAGAAAACAAAGTCAATATCGATGTGAAATGTTTCTTCGGCAAAGATGGCAAGCTGGTGAATGCCGGCTGAATAGCCGACACGCTGATGGAAGACCTGTTTTACTAAATCACTCACAACCCACGCATTGTATTGCTGTTCTGGTGAAAAGTATTGCATTGGACATACCTCCTGCTTGTACGGATAAAAATGGCGATTCATGTTCGGACGCCCCGTGCAGCGGTTTTGATTTTGACTATTCTGAAAATACTCTCGTTCTATCACTTTATCATGGTTAGAAATGAAATATCTACTACCATTCTTCCTGTTTTTGTGCCCAATGCTCTGGATGCTGTTTCATAGAAAAAGGATCGGGTATGAATATAACATAGACATGATGAAGGAGGAATTGGATATGAAACCAGTTGTAAGAGAGTATACAAACGACGAACAGCTCATGAAGGATGTAGAAGAATTACAGCAAATGGGTGTCGCAAAAGAGGATGTATACGTCTTAGCTCACGACGATGACAGAACGGAACGACTGGCAGACAACACGAATGCCAACACGATCGGAGCCAAAGAAACAGGTTTCAAACATGCGGTAGGGAACATATTTAATAAAAAAGGAGACGAGCTTCGCAATAAAATCCACGAAATCGGTTTTTCAGAAGACGAAGCGGCTCAGTTTGAAAAACGGCTAGATGAAGGGAAAGTGCTTCTCTTTGTGACAGACAACGAAAAAGTAAAATCTTGGGCATAATGCAGGAATGTAACCCCAAAAGGCGATTATCGTCCTTTTGGGGTTTTTTATATTTGCGGTTTTTGCGGTGTTTTTTTGCAGGATGCCGCAATAAAAAGCCGTACATTTTCGGTTATGGATCCCCATGAATTTGCTATTATGTTTTTTGTGAGAATATGGAACAAATTCTCACAAAATAGAAAATGGGGGTTCATACTGAATGAAAAAAGTGATGTTAGCCACGGCTTTGTTATTAGGCTTGACTCCGGTTGGGGCGAACGCAGCGGATTTGGGCCATCAGACGTTAGGGTCAAATGATGGCTGGGGAGCGTACTCGACCGGCACAACAGGCGGATCAAAAGCCTCGTCATCCCACGTGTATACAGTCAGCAACAGAAATCAGCTCGTTTCGGCTTTGGGCAAGGACACCAACACAACGCCAAAAATCATTTATATCAAGGGAACGATTGACATGAATGTCGATGACAACCTGAAGCCGCTTGGTCTGAATGATTATAAAGATCCAGAGTACGATTTGAACAAATATTTGAAAGCCTATGACCCAAGCACATGGGGCAAAAAAGAGCCATCCGGAACACAGGAAGAGGCCAGAGCACGCTCACAGAAAAACCAAAAGGCACGCGTGATGGTGGATATCCCTGCAAATACGACGATCGTCGGTTCAGGGTCAAATGCTAAAGTTCTGGGCGGAAACTTCCAGATCAAGAGCGATAACGTCATTATCCGCAATATCGAATTCCAAGACGCATATGACTATTTCCCGCAATGGGACCCGACTGACGGAAGTTCAGGAAACTGGAACTCACAATATGACAACATCACAATAAACGGCGGTACACATGTATGGATCGATCACTGTACATTTAATGACGGTTCCCGTCCAGACAGCACCTCTCCAAAGTATTTTGGAAGAGAATATCAGCACCATGACGGCCAAACTGATGCCTCTAACGGCGCTAATTACATTACAATGTCTTATAACTTTTATCACGATCATGATAAAAGCTCCATTTTCGGATCAAGCGACAGCAAAACCTCCGATGACGGCAAATTAAAAATCACACTGCATCATAACCGCTACAAAAATATCGTTCAGCGCGCACCGAGAGTCCGTTTTGGACAGGTACACGTTTACAACAACTATTATGAAGGCAATAAAAACTCATCAGATTATGCCTTTAGCTATGCATGGGGAATCGGAAAATCATCAAAAATTTATGCACAAAACAATGCCATTGACGTTCCGGGATTGACTGCTGCTAAAACGATCAGCGTATTCAGCGGGGGAACGGCTTTATATGATTCCGGCACATTGCTGAACGGTACGCAGATCAACGCATCGGCTGCAAACGGGCTGAGCTCTTCTGTCGGATGGACACCATCTCTGCACGGATCAATTGATGCTTCCGCGAATGTGAAGTCAAATGTTATATCTCAAGCGGGCGCGGGTAAACTAAATTAAGAAATGAAAAAAACACAAAGGGCTGCTCACCTTTGTGTTTTTTAATTAATTAAAATGTTTATTAACTTAGTTAAGGAGTAGAATGAAAAAGGGGATCGGAAAACAAGTATATAGGAGGAGACCTATTCATGGCTTCAGAAAAAGACGCAGGAAAACAGTCAGCAGTAAAGCTTGTTCCATTGCTTATTACTGTCGCTGTGGGACTAATCATCTGGTTTATTCCCGCTCCGTCCGGACTTGAACCTAAAGCATGGCATTTGTTTGCGATTTTCGTCGCGACAATTATCGGCTTTATCTCCAAGCCCTTGCCAATGGGTGCAATTGCAATTTTTGCATTGGCGGTTACTGCATTAACTGGAACATTATCAATTGAGGATACATTAAGCGGATTCGGGAATAAGACCATCTGGCTTATCGTCATCGCATTCTTTATTTCCCGGGGATTTATCAAAACCGGGCTAGGTGCGAGAATTTCGTATGTATTCGTTCAGAAATTCGGGAAGAAAACCCTTGGACTTTCTTATTCACTGCTGTTCAGTGATTTAATATTATCACCTGCTATTCCAAGTAATACGGCGCGTGCAGGAGGCATTATATTTCCTATTATCAGATCATTATCCGAAACATTCGGATCAAGCCCGGCAGATGGAACAGAAAGAAAAATCGGTGCTTTCTTATTAAAAACCGGTTTTCAGGGAAACTTGATTACATCTGCTATGTTCCTGACGGCGATGGCGGCAAACCCGCTGATTGCCAAGCTGGCCCATGATGTCGCAGGGGTGGACTTAACATGGACAAGCTGGGCAATTGCCGCGATTGTGCCGGGACTTGTAAGCTTAATCATCACACCGCTTGTGATTTACAAGCTGTATCCGCCGGAAATTAAAGAAACACCGGACGCAGCGAAAATCGCAACCGAAAAACTGAAAGAAATGGGACCATTTAAAAAATCAGAGCTTTCCATGGTTATTGTGTTTCTTTTAGTGCTTGCTCTTTGGATTTTTGGCGGCAGCTTCAACATCGACGCAACCACAACCGCACTGATCGGATTGTCAGTTCTTTTATTATCACAGGTTCTGACTTGGGATGATATCAAGAAAGAACAGGGCGCTTGGGATACGCTCACTTGGTTTGCGGCGCTCGTTATGCTGGCCAACTTCCTGAATGAATTAGGCATGGTTTCTTGGTTCAGCAACGCCATGAAATCATCTGTATCAGGATTCTCTTGGATTGTGGCATTTTTAATTTTAATTGTTGTGTATTATTACTCTCACTACTTCTTTGCAAGTGCGACGGCCCACATCAGTGCGATGTATTCAGCATTTTTGGCTGTTATCGTGGCAGCGGGCGCACCGCCGCTTTTAGCAGCGCTGAGCCTCGCATTCTTCAGCAATCTGTTCGGGTCAACAACCCACTACGGTTCTGGAGCGGCTCCGGTCTTCTTCGGAGCAGGCTACATTTCGCAAGGCAAATGGTGGTCTATCGGATTTATCCTGTCGATCGTTCATATTGTCACATGGCTTGTGATCGGCGGATTATGGTGGAAATTATTAGGGATATGGTAGAAAGAAAAAAAGGCAGACGCGGTCTGCCTTTTTTTATGTTTGATCATATTACTTCACGGCGTGAGTAACAGATGATGAATGGCAGGTGATTGCTTAACCTAGGGAGACATGTCCGGCGTACTTTCAGTATATCTAGCTTAGATGCGGCAATTCGTGTTTTTCATGCAGCAGGTTTTCCACAAATACAGGGAAAAAAGGTGATGCAGGGACAATCACCTTTTTTTATTTTGGTTAGTCACCTTACAGACCGATGATGATTTTCCTGCATATAATAGCTGGAATTAATCAAAGAGGGCGGGGAATGAAGTTGAGTGAATAATGTGATTGTAAATGGAGGTTTTGAAACCGGCAATCTGACGGGGTGGGCTTTTGCAAATACGGCCATTATTAATACTTTTGCCCATTCTGGAAGCTATTCCGCACAGTTTATCAGCAGCCAGCCTTATGCTTTTTTAGGGCAGATCGTGCCTGTCGTTTCTGGACAATCTCTTATATTCACTGTTTCGCTTGGGAAAACGGGGAACAATCCAAGTCCTCAAGTCACTATACAAATTCTATTTGTTAACAGTGAAGGAGAACAGATTGAAGGCGGACAGGAAATGATCATTGCTGTCGGAAAGTTGCCAAATGTGTCATTTAATACATGGAATGAAATATATAGAACAATTGAAACCCCTGCTGAAGCAGTAAACGCAGTAGTGGTAATAAGTAAAGCTACTTTTGGGTCTGTTCTAATTGATGATGTTTCTTTAATAGAGTCTGCTGGGGGGATTGGACCGACCGGGCCAACAGGTCCTCCAGGAGCAACAGGTCCAACGGGATCAACCGGACCAACCGGGGCAACCGGAGTAACCGGACCAACGGGAGAAACTGGTGCAATCGGATCAACGGGGGCGACGGGAGAAACTGGAGCAACGGGGTTAACGGGATCAACGGGAGTCACTGGATCAACTGGTCCAACGGGATCAACTGGACCAACGGGATCAACTGGACCAACGGGATTAACAGGATCGACAGGAGAAACTGGTGCAACCGGATCGACAGGAGAAACTGGTGCAACCGGATCAACTGGTGTAACTGGAGTAACTGGATCAACAGGAGCAACAGGAGAAACAGGACCAACAGGACCAACAGGAGTAACTGGAGTAACCGGAGCGACGGGAGCAACC
>NZ_NSDH01000044.1:0-16075 GCF_002289525.1 Bacillus sp. 7705b
GGATCAACCGGATCAACTGGAGCAACAGGAGCAACTGGTGTAACTGGAGCAACCGGATCAACAGGAGCAACCGGATCAACAGGAGCGACTGGACCAACGGGATCAACAGGACCAACGGGATCAACAGGACCAACGGGAGCAACCGGAGCAACGGGAGCAACCGGAGCAACGGGATCAACAGGACCAACGGGATCAATCGGACCAACCGGAGCCACGGGACCAACAGGTCCAACAGGATCAACAGGAGAAATAGGATCAACCGGAGCAACAGGATTAACCGGTCCAACGGGGTCAACAGGTCCAACTGGAGCAACGGGATCGACTGGATCAACCGGAGTAACCGGACCAACCGGGGCAAATCCGCAACTGTTTTATAATGAGGTAGCAGGCCCAGTTTCAGTTGCTGTTAACGGTACTGAAACGTCAATTGGGACTTTAAGTCTGCCAACAGTCGCTGGCCAATTAATAAAATTAGATTTTGCCATTTCTGTTGATGTGACAACGACAGCTAACTCGAACTTTACTTTCCAAACCAGAATTTATAGAAACGGAGTATTGGTAGATATACGCTCTGTCCAAAGAAATGTTAATGCTGCCATTACGTCAAGATTTCCAATTGCTACAACGTATGTAGATACTACAACAGTCACAGGCACGACTTCTTATGAGGTTAGGATAATCTTTACCACAATAAGTAATGTGAGTGGTAGCACCGCACTAAACCTAGATATAAATGCTATTAGGTTCCCTTAATAATAGAGAATGAGAGTCACTTCTTTTTTAAAATTCAAGCATTTGAAACAAGAAACCTACTTTATAAAAAAAGTAGGTTTCTTGTTGTGCCCAATGAAAGACTTATCATGTTTTGAAATATTCCCCCAAAAATCTTTTAAGGTAATCAGAATACTGGTCAGAATCAAACTCATTGCCGCAAGCATGTATGACCCATGGCTCTTTTTGATGAGGAATACCGACAAGATATCCCTTTTTCCTGAACTCAAAGCATTGAGAAGTATCGTAAAAATGCCAGCCGTCAAAGATCTCTTTCCGCCACGGGAGATCGTACTGGGTGGCCAGCAATAAACCGTCTAATGCTTCAACTGTTTTCACGGTTCCGTCTATCTCATCAAACGACAAATAGCTATACGTACTGCGGTATTCAATAACTTTTCCCGCTTTTTTAGAAGCCTCCCACCAAATCCCGCTTTGCGGCACTTCTTCAGCTCCTATGACGCCTATCATGCCAAGCGCATCGTTCTGCTGAAAGACATGCAGGATATCGTAAATAAATGAACGATTGATGATAAATGTATCCTGATGGACATACACTTTATATTTTGCGTCTGACTGATGCATTGCCGCCTGGTAGCCGGAGGCCATACTGTCAGCCTTTCGTATATCAATTAACTCAACCTCCATATGCGGCGGTACTGATAGAGACTGGATATGTCTCAGGCAGAGGTCATAAAGGGTGTCATCATTAACACATGTAATGAAGCAAATGGAATTTTCATTTAGATGCTGTTTCATCTTTTTTGCGCCTTTATGACATATTGATAGGCTCTGGCTTCCTCCTCGAAATTTGCATGGTGAATTCCCATGTTTGCTCTGACATGTGCCAGTTTGCTGATCATTTTTTCATAATAGTGAGTCGTAAAGGAAATAGGATTGATCTGGCTGACCTTGTAACCTGTTTCATGAAACATCTTCTTCATTTCCTGCAAGGTGAAAAAACGGTAGTGTGTTTTATCGAGCAGCCCAGCCTGTGTATACGTCCATTTGCCGGTCAGCAGACTTTCAAAAATTGAGATATGCCCGATATTCGGAATGCTTGCCAAAATGCTCCCTGTTTCTTTTACGTAAGGCTTCATGTTAGCTAACACTGTCCAAGGGTCTATTAAGTGCTCCAATACATCGCCGAAGATGACGTGATCAAATGTGTTTTTTTCAAAAGGAAGCTTCAATGTTTCGATGTCTCCTGTTATCACTTCGTCAATGTGATGAGCGGCTTTTTCGGCAGCTGGCGGATATGATTCGACCCCAAAATAGGAGCAATTCATTTTTTCCTTAACAGCTGCGCCAAACAGGCCTTCGGCGCATCCGACCTCAAGAATGGTTTTCGCATGGGGTTCTACCAGGTCAAACAGCTGCCGGTTGATGCTTTTGTAATACTCTTTATCTTTTCGCTCATATTCTTTCATAGAATCAGCAAGTGACCTTTTATTGATTTCCATGATGTTCACCTCCGGAGCCAGCCTGCTGCTGCAGGACCTCTTCAAAGTATGTTTTGTTGGCAAGCATTCTTGAATCATGAGGACGGTATTGTAAAGCCGATTCATTATGCTGATAGGCAAGCTGATGCTGGCCAAGCTTATCGTAGCAGACGGCTAATTGTAAGTGAGGCAGCCAGGTGGCGCAGGCGCGGTTTTGAAAAGCCAAGCTTTCTGAGCCTCTATCTTCTATTGCTTTTTCATACCAATAGACAGCGGTTTGGACATCGTTTTTTTCTAAAAAAGAGAATCCCAATCTGCAGCACGTTTCCGCTCTCGGAGGTCCGTAGACGAGCGTGTGGAGCACCCAGTTTAATTCTTTTTCCTTCAGTCCCAATGAATGATAGCAATCTGCTAATTTATTGCAGGCTCTGATATTATCCTCAACCCATCCCTGCTTTGTTTTCAAAAAACGCAAATAGTATTCTATCGCTTTTTCTATTTTTCCGTGATCACACAGCTCGTTCGCATAGTAAAATAAATCTCTTGGCGAAAAATCCTTTCCTGACGAGGCCATGTTTTCATAAATTCGCAGATTTCGGTCAGCGTCATGGCTAAGAGGCATGTGAGAAACCGCTGTGTCACTGTGATGGAGGTTTCCGTACACCTCTAAATATTCATGAACCGCGCCGATCCACTTAAAGCCCTTTTCCCGTTTTACGAGCCGGTATCTTCTTAAGCTGGATGTGACGTTGTTTTCTTCATCAAACGCCAGGTGATAGTTCATTGATACCGCGTCAATATGCGGATCAAGCGTTCTTTTTAAATCCAAGAACAGTTCTTGATCTTTCTCGGTAAACACATCATCGGCATCAAGCCATAAAATATAGTCAGCTGTTGCCTGCTGAAACGAAAAATTTCGGGCGGCCGCAAAATCGTCTATCCATTCAAAATCAAAGATACGGTCTGTATAACGGGCAGCGATGTCTTTCGTCTGATCAACTGAGCCGGTATCCACAATGTTCATTTCATCAGCAATCCTGCGCACAGAATCTAAGCAGCGGCCGATAACGGCTTCCTCATTTTTCACGATCATACATAGACTGATCGAAATCATATCACCACCTCCGCTTCAGGTTTTTTCTTCATTGCATGGACAAACATGTAATCAATCTGAGCATGTTTTGATAAGTGATCCAAAGGCAAATCAAATTGCCCGGCAAGATATTCAACTTCTTGTAAAAACAGCTGTATGTTCGATTCAGGAACGGCTAAATGAGAGGTGATTGATTTTATGTCATAAAGGTGTTCGGGAAATAGTGTGTTTACGTTTTGAGGCGTGATGAAATGTGTGTGTGCCGGTGTTCCGCATAATAAAGAAAGAAACGTGTCTGCATAAGCTACATTCGGGATACTGCAAATCAATGAGCCTGAAGGCTTTAGATAAACGGCAAGAGCCTCAATCGTTCGCCGGGGATGCATCGAGCAGCTCAAAAGGTCTCCTATCAAAATGGCATCGAAAAAAGCCTCAGGGTAAGGAAGGCCGCGTGTTTCCGTATCTGCTGACGTGACTTGTTCATAATAGGCGCTTGCCATTGTACGTAGCAATGCATCTTCTTCAATGCCGTACAATGTACAGGTTTGCCGGTTCAATAGCTCTGCACCCGCAGCTCCCGCGCCGCAGCCGATATGCAGGATGGAGCGGGCTTTTGAAGGCACAAGGGCTGTCAGCTCTGGCTGGGGATCAATAAAAGCCGTCACATCGTGCTTCCATTTATCTATAAAGGTTTGGCGGTTGACCTGATATAATCGGCTGATGCTTAAATCCGGATTTCCGGAAAACGTGGCATGCCCGTGATGATGCACAAACGAATCAAGGGCGATTTTCAGCTGATATCCGGCCTGCAGAGCGCGAAGGCACAAATCATCGTCCTCAAATGAACCGCCTTCAAAACGCTCGTCAAAGCCGCCGATTTTGTCCAGTACCTCTTTTTTGACAAGAAGGCAAAATCCGACCAGCCTTAAAACGCTTCTTGATTTGCCCCGCTGCTGCATGCAATGGCGCCGTGAAAAAGCTTCGATTCCTTCTAAGCTGTTGTAATCAACTGAGATTTGCTGAGGCCCGCTGACATAATTGCTTACAGGCCCGACCATGCCGGTTTTATCATCTTGATAAAGCAGCTTGATCATCGGCTCCAGCCAATGACTTGTCACAACAGTATCATTGTTTAAAAAAAGAACATTGTCCCCCGAAGCGGCCTCAAGGCCCTGATTGCAGGCTTTCGCAAACCCTTCGTTTGTTTCATTAAAAATCGTTTTGATTGAAGGGATCTGTTTGAGGTAGTCCTGTGTCCCGTCATGAGAGCCGTTATCTACAACAATCACTTCTATACAGTCATCATAGGTATGCGTCCATATGCTCTCCAAGCATTGTTTTGTTAACGCCAATTGATTATAAGTCAGCACAATAAGACTCGTTTTCACCATAACCTCCCGCCCTTCACCATATCACTCAGATACTATATGTATATTGAAATGTTCAGACGGAATGATTCCTTCATGAAAAAAGGATTGTTCAGCAAAACTGGACACTGGTGATGTGACAAGGAAACATCTTGATCTGAATAATAGATCCTGATCACCAAAGAAATGGATTTTGAAAAATAAGAAAATGACCGGGCGAAAAATGGTATGATCTAGGTAGAAAGGACGGCTGGTGCTGTGGTGAAAAAGCGATTCCATTTTTCTCTGCAAACAAAAATAATGGGGTTGATTGCGGCGCTGCTGATCTTTGTGATTGGCGTGCTGACAGTCACGTTTGCCGTTCAGCAAACAAAAGAAGGGCGAAAACAGGCAGAACAGCTGGCGGTACAGACGGCGAGAACGATTTCCTATATGCCGCCGGCAAAGGAGCTTATCGTGACGAAAGACGGGCAAGCTGCCGAGGCGCAGGAGGTCATTGAACAAATGAAAGAACAGACCGGCGCTTATGCCATTTATGTGCTTGATGAAAAAGGAATGGTCCGAACCGCCTCGGACAATAGCGAAAATAAGCATCTGACGAGAAGCAGAGAAATCCTGTTTGGAGGCTCTCACGTCTCAGAGACAAAAGCGGATGGACAAAGGGTGATTCGTGGCAGCGCACCGATTATCGAGGAACAAAAGGGGCGCAGCCAAGTGATCGGCAGCGTGTCCGTTGATTTTCTGCAAACCAAGACAGAGCAAGGCATCAAGAAACATCTGCGAGACTTAAGCTTCATGGCTGTACTCGTGCTGCTGCTTGGATTTGCCGGTGCCGCCGCGCTTGCCAAAAGCATTAGAAAGGATACGCTTGGCCTTGAGCCGCACGAAATTGCATCTCTTTATCGGGAGCGGAATGCGATGCTGCGGGCGATTAAGGAAGGGATCATCGCCACCAACCGTGAAGGCATTGTGACGATGATGAACGTATCGGCGGCTGAAATGCTAAAGCTACCCGAGCCTGTGATGAACGTGCCTGTTGATGACGTGATGCCGGGAGCAGAACTGATGTCTGTGCTTGAGCAGGAAGAAATGCCGCCGAATCAGGAGGTATGCGTCAACGACCAAGTCTTTATTATCAATACAAAAGTCATGACACAAGGCGGACAGGCGTATGGAATTGTTATCAGCTTCAGAGAAAAAACAGAACTGAAAAAGCTGATTGACACGCTGACAGAGGTGCGAAAATACTCAGAGGACCTGCGCGCCCAGACTCATGAATTTTCTAATAAGCTATACGCGATTTTAGGGCTGCTTGAGCTTGGTGAATATGACGAAGCGATTGAACTGATTAAAGAGGAATACGCCATCCAAAATGAACAGCATGATATTTTATTCCAAAACATTCATTCGCAGCAGGTGCAGGCGATTTTGTTAGGAAAGATGAGCAAAGCATCGGAAAAAAAGGTGAAGCTGTCGATTGATGACAACAGCACACTTGGGCCTCTTCCTCCTCATGTCGGCTTGTCCCATCTCATTACAATTATCGGCAATTTAATTGATAACGCTTTCGAAGCTGTAGCGGATCAAAGCGTACAGGAGGTTTCATGTTTTATTACAGATATCGGACGGGATATTGTTATCGAAGTATCCGATACGGGACTGGGAGTGCCGCCTGATAAAATGGAGGCGGTGTTTGAAAGGGGATACTCTTCAAAGGGGATGAAGAGAGGCTACGGACTCGCCAACGTAAAAGAGTCAGTGCGTGAGCTGGGAGGCTGGATCGAGCTGACAAATCAAAAAAGCGGAGGAGCGGTATTTACTGTTTTTATACCGAAGGAGAAACAGACAAAGGGGGAATCCATTTGATTCACATCGTGATTGCGGAGGATGATTTTCGGGTTGCGCAAATCCATGAGAGATTGATTCAACAGCTTGATGGATTCAGCATTATCGGCAAAGCGGGCAATGCTAAAGAGACAATGTTGCTTTTGGAGACACACAAAACTGATTTGCTGCTATTGGATATTTATATGCCGGACGAGCTCGGAACAGCATTGATTCCAGAGATACGGAGACGGTTTCCGGACGTTGATATTATGATTATTACAGCCGCAACGGAAACCCGCCACTTACAGGAAGCGCTGCGGGCGGGGATCGCAAACTATTTGATAAAGCCTGTAACGGCTGACAAGTTCAAACAGGTGCTGCTTCAGTATAAAGAAAAAAGGCAGGTGCTGCTGTCTCAGCCGGAGGTCAGCCAATCCATGATTGACCATATTTTTGGGGGCAGCTCTAAGGGAGCTGTCACTGCGGAGGATTTGCCGACAGGCATCAATCCGATCACGCTGAAAAAAATTAAAGAGGCGCTGCGTACTGCGGACGGAGGAATGACAGCTGAAGAACTTGGCGAAGCAATGGGCGCGTCACGAACAACAGCCCGCCGCTATGCCGAGTATCTTGTGTCTAAGGAAGAAGCGCGAGCCGAGCTGGAGTACGGGATTATCGGCAGACCGGAGAGAAAATATTATTTGGCGGCTGAATAGCGATGAAAAAACTTGTGATCATATTCATTTGTCTATTGGTCTTCATGCAAGGTGACATCCGGAAAGCGGCCGCTCCCCGTCTGCCGGACGGGCCGGTTGAGATCGTTGTGCCTGCCGAGCCTTCCGGGGGCTGGGATGTAACGGCGCAGGCGATTCAATCCGTGCTCAGGCAAAAACAGCTGATGAAAGGCAGTATTCATATTGTGTATAAGCCCGGGAGCGGAGGCGATAAAGGCTGGAAATATGTCAACCAAAGCGGCAGGAAGACTATCAGTATGATGTCCAGTTTAATCCTGAGCAATTACCTGCTCGGACAAAGTAAATTAAAAACTGATGATTTTACGCCGCTGGCGATTCTCGCTAAGGAATGGCAGACTGTCGCTCTTCCGAAAGGGTCGGCGCTGAAAAGCGGAAAGGATGTGCTGAAAGAGATCAAGAAGCATCCTGGCAAAGTCAAAATCGGTTTTTCCCCGGGGCTTGGCAATGACGATCAGCTCTCGTTCGTCAGAGCCGCTGATATGTATGGGATTGACCCTTTCGACATTGAGTTTTTACAGTTTGACAGCAGTGAAGAATTGATCCAGGCGCTTATCAGGCATGAGATAGAAGCAGCTTCCATGACTGTTTCAGAAGCCAAGCCGTACGAGCGAAACGGCGAGATTACATTAGCCGCCGTCACGTCAGATAAAAGGCTGCCCGGTTTTCCAAAAGTGCCGACGTGGAAAGAGCAGGGCATTCCGTTTGTCTTCTCTCATTGGAGAGGGGTGCTGGGACCGAAAAACATGTCTGAGGAAGAGATTTCTTACTGGGACCAAGCATTAAAAAAGGTGACATCCTCGCCCGAATGGAAGCAGAAAATAAACGAGCAGGACTGGGAGAGCTTTTATTTAAACAGCAAGGAAACGAAACGGTTTCTTGAAGAACAATCAGCGTTTTATCAAACCATCATGACAGGCAATTAAGCAAAAAGTATTCTGCCGTAGGCGGAATGCTTTTTTTGTGTTTAGAAATGACCAAAAAGAACAAAACGGTTTTAAAAAATTAAAAATACAAAAAAACCAAATTATTTACTTGAGACCGTTTTTCTCATACGATGACAAAAAGGCAAAAGGGGAATAGGGGATAAAATGTAAGCGGATTCATTTAAAGGGGGAATGAATGTGTTAGCAATCTTAGGATTTCTTATGATGCTTGTGTTTATGGTATTGATCATGACAAAACGGCTTTCTGTCCTGACGGCATTGGTTCTGACGCCGATTGTGTTTGCGCTGATAGCCGGTTTCGGGTTCACTGAAGTTGGCGATATGATGATCTCGGGGATTCAGCAGGTGGCGCCGACGGCTGTTATGATTATGTTTGCGATTTTATATTTTGGAATCATGATTGACACTGGGCTTTTTGATCCGATGGTTGCCAAAATATTAAATATGGTCAAAGGCGATCCGTTAAAAATCGTTGTCGGGACAGCGGTTCTTACGATGCTTGTTGCATTGGATGGAGACGGTTCAACAACCTATATGATTACAACAAGCGCGATGCTTCCGCTCTATTTGCTGCTCGGCATCCGGCCGATTATATTGGCGGGAATTGCCGGAGTCGGCATGGGGATTATGAATACGATTCCGTGGGGAGGCGCGACGCCGCGGGCGGCGAGCGCGCTTGGGGTTGATCCGGCTGAGCTGACCGGGCCGATGATCCCTGTGATCGCGAGCGGAATGCTTTGTATGGTCGCAGTTTCGTATGTGCTGGGTAAAGCGGAGCGCAAACGGCTCGGTGTGATTGAGCTGAAACAGCCGGCCGATGTCAACGAACCAGCCGCTTCGGTTGAAGATGAGTGGAAGCGACCGAAGCTTTGGTGGTTCAATTTGTTGTTAACGCTTTCATTGATAGGGTTTTTAGTATCAGGCAAAGTCAGTTTAACGGTGCTGTTTGTCATCGCATTCTGTATTGCACTCATTGTGAATTATCCGAACCTCGATCATCAGAGACAGCGTATTTCAGCACATTCAAGCAACGTGCTGGCTATTGGCTCCATGATCTTTGCAGCAGGCGTTTTTACGGGAATTTTAACAGGCACCAAAATGGTTGACGAAATGGCGATTTCGCTTGTGTCGATGATTCCTGAACAAATGGGCGGGTTGATCCCGGCAATTGTAGCATTAACTAGCGGCATTTTCACATTTCTCATGCCGAATGACGCGTATTTTTACGGAGTGCTGCCGATTTTATCAGAAACGGCTGTCGCATACGGTGTTGATAAAGTCGAAATTGCAAGAGCCTCAATTATCGGACAGCCGATTCATATGCTGAGTCCGCTAGTGCCATCAACACATTTGCTTGTCGGGCTTGTCGGTGTCTCAATTGACGATCATCAAAAATTCGCTTTGAAATGGGCGGTTCTCGCCGTGATTGTCATGACGGTTACCGCTTTATTGATCGGTGCCATTTCGATTTCTGCATGATAATTCAGGCGGAATGACATACACTAACGGCATACAACGTACCGGAGGTGTCTTCATGAGTGATCCTTATATGCCGCTGACTTCAGTCAGAAGCGGGACTGGGTTCGAGGCCGCAAAGGGTGTACATGGTCTGACCGTGCAAATTGCGAATGTCTATTTTATTCAGTATCCTTCTGAACCTCATTCATTTATTTTAATAGATGCCGGCATGCCTCAATCAGCCGGCATGATTTTAAACGAAGCAAAACAAAGATTCGGTGATGACTACCACTTGAAGGCCATTATTCTGACACACGGGCACTTTGATCATATCGGGGCCATTGAAGAGATCCTTGAGCATTGGGATGTTCCTGTTTATGTCCATTCGCGGGAAATGCCTTTTGTAACCGGAAAAGAGGATTATCCGCCGGCGAGGCCAGACAGCAAAAGCGGTCTGGTTGCCAAGCTGTCGCCGCTGTTTCCGCGCCATTCGATCGATATTTCCGCTCATGTTCAAGCACTGCCTGAAGACGGCACTGTTCCGTTTTTGGACGAGTGGATCTGGATCGCAACACCGGGCCACACACCGGGCCATATTTCATTATTCCGCGAGGACGGCCGTGTGCTTGTCGCTGGCGATGCGGTGATTACAGTTGAACAGGAAAAAATGGCTGACGTCTTCATTCAAAAACAGGAGCTTCACGGCCCGCCGGCTTATTTCACACCTGACACTGAGATGGCCGCCGAGTCGATTCAAAGACTTGCCGAACGAGAACCGGAAGCGCTGCTGACCGGGCACGGCATCCCAATGACAGGCAGAAACTTTCGCAGTGATTTAATGGAATTGGCCCATCATTTATCATCCCTTTGACACTCGCAAACGCGGGTGTTTTTTTATTTGTTTTTCCAAGAAGATGCAGAAAAATCATTTGTCTTCCCGCTCAAAAACGATACAATGAGAAGCATGAATGCGATTTGGAGGAGAGAGTTTGTTGGAAGATAAAGAAATACTCTGGAACGAAGCGAAAGCGTTTATTGCCAATTGCTATCAGGAACTCGGAAAGGAGGATGAAGCGCAAGACCGTCTCGATGACATTAAAAGTGAGATTGACCGGACTGGAAGCTATGTACATACAAAGGAAGAGCTGGCGCACGGGGCGAAAATGGCTTGGAGAAACAGCAACCGCTGCATCGGCAGACTGTTCTGGAACTCGCTGAATGTCATTGACAGACGTGACGTCCGGACTAAAGAAGAAGTACGGGACGCTCTGTTTCATCACATTGAAACCGCCACAAATAACGGGAAAATCAGGCCGACCATTACGATTTTCCCTCCGGAAGAGAAGGGCGAAAAGCAAGTCGAGATCTGGAATCATCAGCTGATCCGGTACGCGGGATATGAATCCGACGGAGAAAGAATCGGCGATCCTGCTTCCCGTTCTCTCACCGCAGCCTGTGAGCAGCTCGGCTGGCGCGGAGAGCGGACCGATTTTGATCTTCTTCCCCTTATTTTCCGCATGAAGGGTGACAAGCAGCCGGTCTGGTATGAGCTGCCCCGGTCACTGGTGATAGAAGTTCCGCTGACCCACCCGGAATTCGAAGCGTTTTCTGACCTGAAGCTGCAATGGTACGGCGTGCCGATTGTTGCGGATATGAGGCTTGAGATCGGCGGCGTTCATTATAATGCCGCACCGTTTAACGGCTGGTATATGGGAACGGAGATCGGTGCGAGAAATCTGGCTGATGAAAAGCGGTATGATAAGCTCAAAAAAGTGGCATCCGTTATCGGTATTGCCACTGATTACAATGCGGATTTATGGAAGGATCAGGCGCTTGTTGAATTGAATAAAGCTGTTTTGCATTCATATAAAAAGCACGGCGTCAGCATCGTCGATCATCACACGGCTGCAAGCCAGTTTAAACGGTTTGAAGAACAGGAGGAAGAAGCGGGCAGAAAGCTGACGGGTGACTGGACGTGGCTGATACCGCCGATTTCACCCGCCTCCACACATATTTTTCACCGATCTTATGACAATTCAATCGTCAAGCCGAATTACTTTTATCAGGATAAGCCTTACGAATAGACTATTGAAAACCGGTGATGGCCTTCAAGGCTGCTGGATTCAGTGACAGAGATGCCGGTAACCTTTGAAAAGGGGCTGCCTTTCTTCACGGCCTCAAGAAATGATTGCAAGGCGTTTTCAGGCCCTTCGGCCAAAATCTCGACACGCCCGTCATCACGGTTTTTGACCCAGCCGGTGAGTTTATGCTTATCGGCTTCCGCTTGAACAAAGTAGCGGAAACCGACACCTTGAACCCGGCCGTCAGCAACGATTCGATATTGAAGCATGTAAAAACCACCTTTTCTTTTTATGATAATCAATCATTTTATATCCTGTAAAGGAGATGTGTTTGTATGACATCAGCGCATTATTCCATTCTTTCTCTTAATTTGGGAAAGCCGCAGACGCTTGAATACGATGGAAAGAAAATAGAGACCGGCATCATGAAGCGGCCGGCTGATTCCGCGGTTATGCTGTATCGGGAGAATTTTGAAGGAGACGGACAGGCGGACCTCGTCAATCATGGCGGCCCTGATAAGGCTGTCTGTGTCTATTCCGCGGAGCACTATCCGTTTTGGACGGAGTTTCTCTCAAGATCGCTCCCGGACGCCGCGTTTGGTGAAAATCTTACGGTGCAAGGCCTGACTGAGGAGGACGTTTGCATAGGGGATGTCTTTCAGCTTGATGATGCCGTTGTTCAGGTCAGCCAGCCGCGTCAGCCGTGTATAAAACTGGCCAAAAAGTTTGGTGTAAAGGATATGGTGCTGAAAGTTCAGCAAACCGGATATACAGGATTTTATTTTCGCGTGCTGGAAGAGGGCAGGGTCGCTCCGAATGCAAAGCTCGAACTGCTGTCCAGAGGCGAAAAAGACATATCCGTCCAATTCGCAAACCATATCAAATACCATGACACAAAAAATCTCGCCGCCATTGAAAGGATTTTAAGTGAAGAAGCATTGTCTGAAAGCTGGAGATCTTCCTTTATCAAAAAACGGGACAGGCTGCTTTCGATTCAATAAAAAAGCCGCGCATCTAAACGTGCGCGGCTTCACCATATCAGGATTGTTTTTTCTTTGTTTCAAGCAGGTTGGCAAGAAAATAGGTTTTATAGCTTTGAAGCTTTCTTCCTTCATATTTCGTGATGCCCTGCTTTTTTAATTCTGCTACATACCAGCCTTTACTGCCGTAATGCATGTCAGAAAACTCCTTTCCCTATCTGATTGACCAAACGATTGGCATTGTAACATCTATCAAAAGATGCTGAAAAGAGATGCGGGAAAAACTGAGTCTTTCGCACTAGTGATGCGAACTTTCTTCCTGTATGTATATGCGGAGTAAACGCTGAATATGATTTAATGCCCGGTGAGTTTCAGCACGATAATGCCAAGTGTCATGATGCTGAACACAATACCGATATATGTAAGCATCCCGTTTTTTTTCCTCACGCCGAAAACGGTCATGATGATGCCTTCAATGAAAAAGACGATACCAAAAATAATAAACCACATGCGGACAATGGCTCCTTTCACAGACATTAATCCTAGTGTAGCATATCTGGATGGGCCGGGCTGTGACAATATAGAGAAGCCGGGCATATGCCCGGCTTAGGTGTTTTATTGTTTCTCAACCAATTTGACTAACAGCTGTGCCAAATGTTTTTTCTCATCATCATCCGCAACGCGCCAAAGCTCCTGCAGCAGCATTTCTTCACCGTTTTGCGGTTCTTCATGCTTTGCGAGGTAGTCTCCCAGGATCGCAGCGCTTTTGACAAGCTTGCCGTCATCTAATCCTAATTTCTTGCCCCGGTTAACTTGTTTTTTCAGGTAGTCTTTAAATTCTTCAAAGTCTTTTAACATTTCTTCTTTTATTGTTCCGTGCATTGCATTCATTTCGTTTTCAATTTGGATTTTTTCTTGATCTCTGTTCATTACAGTGCCTCCTCCTGCAGAATAGTGATGATTTACCTGTAAAAGGAGGAGGTTAAACATACGAAATGTGTTTTTACAGCTTTGTCAGGATAATCGGCTCGTCTTTGGTGATGACGATGGTGTGCTCAACTTGGGCAACCATGCTTTTATCCGGCGTCTTAAAGGTCCAGCCGTCTCCAGCTTCGACGATGGTTTCCGCTTTTGTTGAAATGAATGGTTCAAGTGCGATCACTGTGCCGTTTTTGAAAAGCGCGTTATCAAATGGATCATAATAGTTCATGATGTGGTTCGGCGCTTCGTGAAGGCTTCTGCCGATTCCGTGGCCGGTCAGGGTTTTAATGACGGTAAATCCTTTAGAACGTGCTTCATGATAAACGGCTCTCCCGATCTGATTTTGGCGCTTGCCGGCTTTTGCCTGCTGCAGCCCTTTTTGGAAGGCATCCTCTGCGCATTGGCATAGCTTGTGAAGGCGTTCTTCTCCTTCACCGAGCACAAACGAGATGCCTGTATCGGAGTAGAAACCGCCGAATTCAGCAGAGATATCAATGTTCACAAGATCTCCGGCTTTTAAAATAGTGGATGTGCTTGGAATGCCATGCGCCACTTCATCATTTACGCTGATGCATGTCACACCAGGAAAGTCGTATTCTTTTTGCGGAGCCGAAACAGCGCCATGCTCGTCAAGCACCGCTTTTCCGATAAGGTCAAGGTCTTTAGTGCTCATGCCGGGCTCTGCTTTCCGTTTCATTTCTTCACGCGCCAGCGCTACAATTCTGCCGATTTTTTTCAGGCCTTCTAATTCTTGATCGTTTGTTACAATCATCTGTCATTCCCGCTTTCTTTTTAAATAATCTAGTTTAAGCTTACCACAATTGGCTCTAGAATAGGAAACACGCGAACCTGGGAAAAAAGAAATATGCCGGGAAAATTGGTATAGATCACTAGATATCTTGTATGGTATATTTTTAAAAAAGGGTAAGAGGGGGATGGGTATGCTTTCATTTTTACAAAAGCTTGGAAAGTCATTTATGCTCCCGATTGCAGTTTTGCCTGCAGTCGGGATTATCCTTGCACTTGGCAGGGAGGATTTATTCGATATCCCGTTTGTTTATCAAGCGGGAACTGCTGTTTTTGATCACCTGCCGCTTATATTTGCGATTGGGATTGCCATCGGCATTTCAAAGGACAGCAATGGGGCCGCGGGTTTATCAGGGGCGATTTCGTATTTGATGCTCGACGCGGCAACAAAATCGATTAATGAAGCAAACAACATGGCGGTATTTGGGGGAATTATTGCCGGTTTAATTGCGGGTTACACCTATAACCGCTTTAAGGATACAAAACTGCCGGAATATCTCGGGTTTTTCAGCGGCAGACGGCTTGTGCCGATTGTCACCGCTATTTTCACAATCATTTTAGCAGGAATATTCGGTTCGATATGGCCGCCGATTCAATCGGGAATTAACGCGTTTGGGGAGTGGATGCTTGGGCTTGGCGGAATCGGCGCGGGCATATTCGGCTTATTCAACAGGCTGTTAATTCCGCTCGGTCTTCACCACGTGCTCAATAATATTTTCTGGTTCCAATTTGGCGAATATAACGGAGTGACAGGAGATTTGGCGCGCTTTTTCGCTAAAGACCCGACAGCGGGCACATACATGACGGGATTCTTCCCGATTATGATGTTCGGCCTTCCGGCGGCATGTCTGGCAATGATTGTGACTGCCAAGCCGTCAAAACGAAAAGCAACGGCCGGAATGATGATCGGTTTTGCGTTGACTGCGTTTATCACAGGGATTACGGAGCCAATTGAGTTTGCATTTATGTTTTTATCTCCGCTGTTATACGCAGTGCATGCAGTCTTAACCGGACTGTCGTTATTCATCGTTAATTTGCTCGGCATACGCTCTGGATTTTCTTTTTCAGCCGGTGCGATCGATTATCTTTTGAGCTACGGAATTGCAGAAAAGCCGCTGCTGCTGCTTCTGGTAGGTATATGCTATGCGGCTGTATACTTTGTCGTGTTTTACGTCTTAATTAAGACGTTGAATTTGAAAACGCCGGGGCGTGAGGATGATGACTTGGATGAAGTGCTGGACGAGAACACAGCACAGTCTGTCAATGAAAACATCATGCTGAAGGGGCTTGGCGGAAAAGAAAACCTGCAGACGATTGATCACTGTGCGACAAGGCTGAGATTGACAGTGAAAGATACGTCTTTAGTAAATGAAGCGTTATTAAAGAAAGCAGGCGCAAAAGGAGTCGTCAAATCGGGCGGGCAATCAGTACAAGTCATTATTGGCCCGAATGTAGAGTTTGCGGCAGAGGAATTGCGTGCTGCAGTGAAATAAAAAAAGCAGAGAGGCCAGCGGGACTGACCCCATAAGATGAGACAAATAAAAAACACCTTCAAGTTTGAAAACGGAT
>NZ_NSDH01000045.1:0-170815 GCF_002289525.1 Bacillus sp. 7705b
CCCTCTCCATGCCTCCAGAAGCGTTTGTTTTTCTGTTTCGTTGACGAGTGACAGGCTGGAAAGCGGCTGGTTTGGATTTTCTGTTACTGCTCCTAAAAGCTGCACCCAGTATTGCTTCCATCGTTCAATCGTTTCCGGTGTAAACAGCGCCGTATTGTATTCAAGAACAAATGTGAGCCCTTCGCCGGTTTCGTCAGCTGTCAGCGTGATATCAAACTTGGCCGTTTTCCGCTCAAACGGATGCGGTTCAAGCTCGACCCCTTTCATCGTTAAATCTTTAATGTTCGCATTTTGCATAGAAAATACTGCGTCAAATAAAGGGTTTCTGCTTGTGTCACGGTGAACCTGAACTTTTCCGATCAGTTCCTCAAGCGGGTAATCCTGCGCTTCAAATGCGCTAAGTGCTGTTTCTTTCACTTCACCAAGATAATCCGCAAACGTCTTATCGCCCTTCGGATACGTGCGCAGCGCCAGCGTATTGACAAACATGCCGATGACGCGGCTGATGTCTGCTTGAGAGCGTCCGGCTACCGGCGAGCCAACAATGATATCGTTTTGCCCGCTCAATTTTGATAAAAACGCACTGTAAGATGCCAGAAGAACCATATACAATGTGGAATCCGTTTCCTTCGCAAGCTTGCGAAGAGCATCTGCTTTTCTTGCATCTAATGAAAATGCAATCCGGTCTCCCTCAAACGTTTGAACCGCAGGACGGCTGTAATCAGTTGGAAGAGTCAGCACCGGCAGCTCTCCTTCAAGCTCCTTCAGCCAATGCTCCTCTTGCTTCCGGTAAAGCTCGGACTGAATAAACTGCTGCTGCCACACGGCATAATCCTTATATTGAATATGAAGCGGCTCAAGGCTTTCTCCGTCGTACAGCTTCGAGAGTTCATCAATCAGCACGCCGACAGACGCTCCGTCAGAAATAATATGGTGCATATCAAACAGCAGCAGATGCTCAGTTTCTGAAAGCTTGATCAGCCCCATTCTGAACAGCGGCAGCCGGTCGAGTGTGAACGGACGGATAAATTCAGAAACGAGCCGCTCGGTCTCTTCTTCTGGAGCCTCGAAATATGCCATATCAAACGCTGCTTCATCCCAGATTCGCTGCACCGTTTCTCCGTCTTTTATTTCAAAGGTTGTTCTGAAGGCTTCATGGCGCTCCATTAACTGATTCATTACGCATTTGAGCCTTTCAGCATCCAAATGACCCTTCAGACGCAGAACCGATGGCATGTTGTAGCTTGTGTCCGCTCCTTCAAGCTGCTGAAGCACGTACATCCGTTTTTGCGGAGAAGAAACAGGATAAGTCTCTTGTTTCTTTGCCGGTCTGATACTGATCGCTGTTCCTTTTTCAGCGGCGGCAATAGCCTGCGCTAAGCTTTCAACGGTCGGTGATTGGAAAAGATCCTTCAGAGAAAGCTCGGCGCCCAGTTCCTGATGAATCAAGGCAAGCATCTTCATGCCCGCTAACGAGTGTCCGCCGATATCAAAGAATTGGTCATAGATGCCGATCTGTTCAACCTGAAGCACCTGTGCCCAAATGTCTGCCACTTTTTGTTCTATTTCATTGCGCGGCGCAACATATGAAACACCATTTGAGATGTTGGCGTCAGGAAGCGGAAGCGCCCGACGGTCGATTTTTCCGTTTCCGGTCAGAGGCAGCTCGTCCATTTGGATAAATACCGCAGGAATCATGTAAGCCGGCAGATCCTTTGCCGTATGCTCTCTCAGCTCTTGCGCTGTAATTTCACCCTGTCCGACAAAGTAAGCACAAAGCAGTTTGTCTCCCGCACCTTGATCGACGGCAAGCACAACGCTCTCCTGCACACGATCGTGGCTTTGCAGCTGGTGCTCAATTTCTCCGAGCTCAATGCGCTGTCCTCGGATTTTCACCTGGTGGTCGATCCTTCCGATAAATTCGATATCGCCATTCGGCAGCCATCTTGCCAAGTCACCTGTTTTATACATGCGTTCGCCTTTTTTAAACGGATGCGGCACAAATTTCTCCTCAGTCAGTTCAGGTCGGTTGTAATAGCCTTTCACGAGGCCCTCCCCGCTGACACACAGTTCTCCGGCGATGCCGGCAGGCTGAACATGTCCCGCGCGGTCAAGAATGTATACTTCCGTATTGCTGACCGGTTTTCCAATCGGAACGGACATCGTGTGCTCATCCAATTCATCAACCGGATGATACGTCGCGAAAACCGTGCTTTCAGATGGGCCGTACATGTGCAGCAGCTTGCCTTTTCCAACGGTCTGCAGCGCTTTTTTCACATGATCTACAGAAGCCCGTTCTCCTCCGAACATAACCTTGCGCAAAGTCGACAAGCATGTCGGATTCAAGTCCACAAGAAGGTGGAACAGAGCTGTCGTGATCATGAGAATGCTGATGTTCTCCCGCTCAATGACACGAGAAAGACGAGCCATGTCCAGAACTGTTTCTTTCGGAACGAGGACAAGCTTCGCGCCGTTTAAAAGAGAACCGAACACATCAAACATAAATGCGTCAAATACATAGTTTGAGAGTCCGAGTATCGTATCCTGTTCCGTAATGCTGAGATAATTCGTCTGCTTAACCGTGCGCATAATATTGGCATGTGTCACGATATTCCCCTTTGGCGTTCCTGTAGTTCCGGATGTATACGTCAGGTTGGCCATAGCCGCCGAATCAAACGGCAGAGCGAGGTTTTGCGCATCGTCGTGATAGCTATCATCCTCATCAGCGAGCGCGATGACGCCTTCGAATTCCGCTTTTTCCGCTAACGCCTTTAATTTCTTCTGGGTGAGAAGCACTTTCGCTCCGCTGTCTTGGAAGAAATGCTGCATCCGCTGAATCGGGTGTTCCGGATCAATCGGTACATAAGCCGAACCGGATTTTAATACCGCCAGGATTGACACAATCATGTCCATTGACCGTTCACATAGGACGGCCGCTGTCCTGCTTTCGCCTGCTCCCATTGAAAGAATGCCGCGCGCTAAACGGTTGGCCCGTTCATTCAGCTCACGATATGTGAGCGATTGCCCTTCATATTGAAGTGCCGGACGATCCGGCGTTTTGGCAGCCTGCTCCTCAAACAGCTGAACAATCGTTTTGTCTTTCGGATAAGGCGTTCTTTCCGGGTTAAACTGCTGAACTTGTGAAGCGGCTTCCTGTTCAGAAAGAAGATTGTATTCAGAAATTGGTTTCTCAGGCTCAGCCGCTACATCATCAAGCAACCGCGCAAAATGCGTGAGCAGCCTGTCTGCCGTGCTTCGTTTAAACAGTTTGGTGCTGTAGTCTAAATCAAGATCAATGCCTTGGTCCGTTTCTCTTGCCTGAACCGTTACATCAAATTTGGCAATGTTGAAATTGGTCTCATGAATCGACAATGTCAAATCACCGACAGCCGGAATGCCCGCCGTTGCGTTTTGGAGACTGAACATCGTGTCAAACAATGGATGCCTGCTGATATCACGCGGTATATTCAGGTCTTCAACAAGCCATTCAAATGGATAATCCTGATGAGAAAAAGCATCCAGAACCTGCTGACGCACACGTGTGAGCAGGCTGTTAAAGGTCTCATCCTGCTTCACCTCGCTGCGAATCGCGAGCGTATTGACGAACATGCCGACAATGCCCTCTGTATCAGAATGATGTCTGCCCGCTGACGGGGTGCCGACAATGATGTCATCCTGCCCCGTATATTTAGACAGGAGCGTATAGTAGGCTGACAGCATGACCATATAAAGTGTGGCTCCATTTTTTTCAGCTAAACGATACAGGCGATTCTTTAACTCCGCATCCAGCTTGATGGAAACCCGGTCTCCTTCAAAGCTTTGGACAGGCGGTCTCGGATAATCGGATAGAAGCTGAAGCACTGGAAGCTCACCCGCAAAGGCTTCCTTCCAATACGCCTGATCCTCCTGGTATCCCTCAGCAGCCCGCGCGCTTTGCCAGACGGCGTAATCTTTATACTGAAGACGGAGCTCAGGAAGCTGTTCACCGCGGTAAATCTGTGCCAGTTCCTCCAAAATAATGCCGATGGAAACACCGTCAGAAATCAAATGGTGCATATCAAACAGAAGCATATGACGGTTTTCTTCAAGCTCCATCAATCCGATTCTCAACAGCGGCGCTTTCGATAAGTCAAACCGGCGGACAAAAGAAGTCATAACCTCCTCATTTGAGCGGCCGCTTCTTTCAATCATCTCGATGTTGAACTGAACACTGTCATGAATTTGCTGTCTCGGCGTACTGCCTTCAAGCATAAATGACGTCCTCAGCGACTCGTGGCGGCTGATTAACCCGTCAAATGCGCGTTCCAGGTTTTGAATGTCTAAAGGCCCCTCTAAAATAGCTGCCGCCGGCATGTTATATCCGACTCCCGCATCTTCGAATTGGCTGACAATATACGTCCGCTGCTGCGCCAAAGAAAGCGGGTAATGTTCCTGTTTTTCAGCTGGCTCAATTGCCGCAAACGTTTGGCCTTCTTCACGCTCGGCCGCCTCAGCAAGAGCGGCGATGGTCGGATGCTCAAACACATATTGCAGCGGGATGTCAGCGCCCGTCTCCTTATGAATCTTTGTTAAAAGCGTCATGGCCTTCAATGAATGACCGCCCGTTTCAAAGAAATTGTCAAAGACCCCGGCTTTCTCAACGTTCAGCACATCCTGCCAAATCTCAGCGATTGCTTTTTCCATTTCGTTTCGAGGTGCGGTATAAGCTGTTCCGCTGACCGCTTTCACCTCAAGCTCAAACAGCTTGCGGCGGTCAACTTTACCGCTTGGTGTAAGCGGGATTTCTTTGATTTCTGTGATGTAAGCCGGCACCATGTAGTCAGGAAGCTGTTTTGCCGCGTGTTCCCGCAAACGCGCTGGAGCAAATTCGCTTCCCGCTTTTTGCACAACATACGCACAAACCTCAAGATTCCCTTGGTCGTCAGGCCTCGCCAAGACGACAGCTTTGGCAACATCAGGCGCCTGCTGAAGCACGGCTTCAATTTCTCCAAGCTCAATGCGGTATCCGCGAACTTTGACCTGATCATCTTCTCTTCCTAAATATTCGATCGTTCCATCTGGAAGCCAGCGCACCACATCTCCGGTACGATACATGCTGTCACCGGGCACAAACGGGTCTTGTAAAAATTTCTCAGCTGTCAATTCCGGAAGGTTTAAGTAGCCTCGTCCTACACCGTCACCCGCGATATAAAGCTCGCCCGCCACGCCTTCCGGCTGCAGACGGCCTTTTTGATCCAAAATATACAAGCGGTTATTCCCAAGTGCTTTACCGATTGGCACATACGCTGATTGAACTGAACTGTCCGGGTGGACCGGATGAACGGAAGCATCCACACACGTTTCAGTCGGCCCGTACACATTGGTCAAACGAGGAACGGCACCCGCTTCTTTGAACAATGTCAGAAGCTTGTCCGCCACAACAGAAGAAAGACCTTCCCCGCCAATCAGTAAGTGTTTGAGCTTAAGACCAGTCAAATCTCCCGCAGCAATCAGCATTTGCAGATGGGCCGGTGTTCCGTCCGTCGCCTCAATCCCGTATCTGCGGTAATACTCAGCAAGAGCAGCGCCATTCGTCACCGTGTTCTTCGGTACAATATAAAGGGTCTGTCCCAAAAGGAGCGACGCGAAAATCTGTTTCACTGACGCATCAAAGTGGAACGGCGCAAGCAATGCCATCCGCAGGGTCTGGCTCTCACTCTGATAAATGGTCTGCTGCAGAGATTCAACCAAATGATGAACCTGGCGATGCTCGATCATCACTCCTTTTGGACGTCCGGTTGTTCCCGACGTATAAATAATGTAGGCAAGATCACCAGCGTTCAGATTGACATCCGAAATAGCATCTGTACCGCCTGCAATCGCCTGATCAAAGTCAATAAGCTCAGCAGATGCACTTGGAGACGCAACCTTCGATTCAGTCAAGACGAAATCCGCACCGCAGTCCTCCAAAATAAATTGGATGCGCTCTACCGGAAACTCGGGGTCAATCGGCACATAGGCTCCGCCGGCTTTTAAAATCCCCATAATGGCCGTGATCATTCGTTCAGAGCGTTCGAGCAAAACGGCAACCGGGCTGTCTGCACGGACACCCTTCTCTTTCAGCACACTGGCAATGCGTGATGATTGTTCATGTAACGTTCGATAGGACAATGCTCGATTTTCAAACACAACCGCAGGCTGATCAGCAAGCGATTCAGCCTTTTCTTGAAACAGCGCCGGAATCGTCATCTTCTTGCGGTAATTGACCGGTTCACCGCCAGCCCGCAATAGCAGCCGCTCTTTCTCCGTCTCAGAAATCAGCGTCAATTCATCAATCGTATGATTCGGGTGCGTAAGTGCGTTTTCAAGCAATGTCATCATGCGTTCACAAACAATTTTGATTTCTTCGCGCGTCATTAAATCAGTACGGTAGTCAAAGTCAATTGTAAGTTTCCCAGTATCCCATCGATCCTTCACATGAATCGAAACATCATTTAATCCGCTTCCGCTGAAAATGGGCTCAGTTAAAAAGGCAAGATTTTCTTCTTTCTGCCACTGCATCACCTGATACTCAAGAGAAACGGTAAACAGCTTTGTCACAGAGCTTTTTGTTTCACGAAGATCATTGATGAGAAGATTATACGGGTACTTTTGATGGCGAAGAGTTTTCATTAAATCCTTCATCCGGTCTTTAACAAAATCAAAAAACGCCTGTCCGCCGTCAATGTTTGCCCGAAGCGGAACCGTAGAAACAAACATGCCGAGCATCTGCTTCTCTTTCGCATTTGTCCGGTTGCCCATAAATGTTCCTGTAACCACATCATTCTGGCCGCTGACTCTGTACAAATAGGCTGCAAGCACCGATTGAAATACCGATAAAACGCTGACCTTGTGCTCCTCACAAAAGGATAAAATTTGCTGATGCAGCGCCTCAGGCACATCTTGAGAGAATCTCTCAGCATCTAAACTTCCGCCTGCAGGAGCATTCCGTTTCAGGGAAACGAGTTCAGGCACCTTTTCGAATTGCTTGTTCCAGAACGCTTTATCTTTTTCAAACCGCTTCGATTGAGCATAGTCCTGTTCAGACAAAACATGATCGATAAATGAATGCGAGATTCCTTTTTTTGTTTCTGATCCGCCTGCTAATTCCAAGTAAATGTGCATAATGGCGTTTCCGAGGATGTTCATGGAGATCCCGTCAGAAATCACATGATGAACATTTGCATAAAACCATACTTCATTTTCTTTGATGGTAAACAGGGAAAAACGGAATAAATCACAATCGTACAGAGGCAGAGGTTTTTTCGTTTCCTCCCGGCCCCATTGTGAAATAGATTCTATCGCATTCGGATCTCCGGTGGTGTCAGTATGTTTTATATCAACAGGCCGATACTCGCTTATATATTGAACGGGCTCTCCATTTTCATCGAGACGCAAACGAAGGCGCATTGCGTCATTTCTGCGGACAAACTCTTGAATCGCTTGCTCCACAAGCTTCCAGTCAATTTTTTCAGTTGAAACCAGCTTACCAATCCCCGCAAGATTTGAAATACTCGTATGAGGATAAAATTTTTCTGTATACCAAATTCGTTTTTGAGCATCCGTTAAAGGATAAAAAGTTATTTCCATATTATCTTACCTCCCCTAATCTTCAATAATCTGTAACATGTGCAGGATTATTTCTATTTCGTATCCTTTGACAGCTTTTGAATCTAATGAACTAACTGCTCAAAAAGCCAAAAGTACTACTTCTCAAAAGCGTTGCATCTAAACAAAAAACACAAAGCGACCTAAAAATAGCCAGCCGTAAGCATTGATTGCGGTGTCAGGCACAGGCAGATAAAGACCGCAAGCCCTCTTGCCCTAAAGTGAAACATTTTTGCCTATTTCTTCATTGTTTTCAATATTTTTAACCTTTCTAACGTTCACTTTAAATGAAAAAAATGTTTTTATCACCGAAAAATGGGTGAAAAGTTTCATGCGGGATACCGAAAAGATTCCAGTTTATTCACTGGGATATTTTTGCGGGATACCGCAATAATTTCCACTAAACATTATTTACAGAAAAATAAAAATTTTTAAAATGCACTCTCACGCTATTTCCCATTTATTGTTGAAAGCCATTTACAATCTTTACATCCCATATGTTTACCGCGCAAAAACCGAAAAACAGGCAAAAAAAAAGACACCCTTAGCCAAGAGCGCCTTACAACGATTCCTTAATGACATTTTTGTCGATATCAATCAATTCCATATAGCCTTTCCCCCACTCATACATGGCATCAAGAATAGGCATCAGGCTTTCTCCTTGCGGGGTCAAGGAATATTCAACCTTCGGCGGGACAACCGGATACACTTCCCTGTGAACAATCATATCCTGCTCAAGCTCTCTCAGCTGATTCACGAGGATCTTCTGCGTAATATCAGGAATCAAAGCTTTCAATTCATTAAAACGTTTTGTGCCTTCTTTTCCTAAATGCCACAAAATGAGCATTTTCCATTTGCCGCCGATCACCGCAAGCGTTAATTCCTTCTCACAATTAAACCTTTTGTCGTCCATCCGGCTCAAAAGAAATCCCCCCTTAGTATCCTTTTTGTATGTTAGATACGTATCATCACTTACTTACTTTTTGGCAGACTCTTTTTCATTATACTCACTCATAAAACCAAGCGAAAGAAATCTGATTGCCTCTTCTCACAGTATCCTCCAAGTAACTAGTTGACTTCAAAGTGCCTACTTCTCAGCTAAAGAGGGAACCTATAGAATGAAAAATAATTCGAATAAGGGAGTGGATCAACAATGGAATTACAGCTGGCATTAGACCTAGTAAATATCCCGGAAGCCATCGAGCTTGTCAAAGAAGTGGAACAATATATCGACGTGGTTGAGATCGGAACACCGGTTGTCATTAATGAAGGCCTTAGAGCCGTTAAAGAAATAAAAGAAACATTTCCGCAATTGAAGGTCCTGGCAGACCTGAAAATCATGGATGCCGGCGGATACGAAATTATGAAAGCGTCGGAAGCTGGGGCTGACATCATCACCGTTTTAGGAGCTACAGACGATGCAACAATTAAAGGCGCAGTAGAAGAAGCCAAAAAACAGAAGAAGAAAATCTTAGTAGACATGATTAACGTGAAAGATATTGAATCCCGTGCGAAAGAAATTGACGCACTCGGTGTTGACTACATCTGCGTCCACACTGGTTATGATCTTCAAGCAGAGGGCAAAAACTCTTTCGAAGAATTAACGACCATCAAAAATACCGTAAAAAACGCAAAAACCGCAATTGCGGGCGGCATCAAACTTGATACACTGCCAGAAGTGATCAAACAAAACCCTGACCTTGTCATTGTTGGGGGCGGAATTACAAGCGCAGCCGATAAAGCAGAAACAGCTTCAAAAATGAAACAGCTTATTGCCCAAGGATAAATAAAATGAAAACGACTGAATACGTAACGGAAATTCTCAATGAATTACACCGTTCAGCGGCTTATATTTCTAATGAAGAAGCTGATCAGCTTGCCGATCACATTCTTTCGTCCAATCAAATTTTCACTGCGGGCGCGGGGCGGTCTGGCCTGATGGCAAAATCCTTCGCGATGAGATTGATGCACATGGGCTTTAACGCTCATATTGCCGGTGAGGTTCTCACTCCGCCGCTCCGCAAAGGAAACCTCGTCATTATCGGCTCAGGATCAGGCGAGACAAAGAGCCTGATCAATACAGCAGCCAAAGCAAAAAGCTTGCACGGAATTGTTGCCGCTTTAACCATCAATCCGGATTCGAGCATTGGAAAACAATCGGATCTCATCGTCAAAATGCCTGGCTCTCCTAAAGACCAGTCAAACGGAAGCTATAAAACGATGCAACCAATGGGTTCATTATTTGAGCAAACATTGCTGCTGTTCTATGATGCAATAATTTTAAAACTCATGGAGAAAAAAGGACTCAATTCTGAAACCATGTTCACTTACCACGCAAACCTTGAATAGCGTCACACAGCCGGCCTGGAGATCAGGCCGGTTTTAATATCCCCTAAAATAAAACTTTACACCCAAAAACCCGATAAGTAATATGACCTACAAACAAACAGAGGGAGGAATTATGTTGAAAAAACAAATAAAGCTGAAGCTTGGAACTAAAATTCTCAGCTTGGTCTTCGCAGTTATTCTATTGTTTTCTCTATCAGTCGGCGCCGTAATGCTAAAAGACATTACAAGCAGCATGAAAAAAATGGCCACTGAAAAAGCCAAAGGCGATCTTGCTTTAAGCAGCACGTATATTGATGACGTGATTTTAGGGAACTGGGAGGTAAAAAACGATAAGCTGTATAAAGGCGAGACACAAATAAACGGAAATGAAGAAATTGTTGATCTGCTTGGCAAAAAAACAGGTGATACCGTAACGATTTTCCAAGGAGATACTCGGGTCGCAACCAACGTAATGAAAGACGGCGAAAGAGCTGTCGGCACTCAAGCTTCTGCTGAGGTCACTGACGCTGTTTTAAAAAACGGGAAGCAATTCTACGGACAAGCAGATGTGGCAGGCTCCTCTTATCAAACAGCATATATGCCCTTAAAAGATAAGGAAGGCAACATTATCGGTATGCTGTATACAGGTGCCAATCAAAGCATTTTAGCATCGCTTACCCAATCGCTGTTCACTCAATTCGCTATCGTTCTTGCTGTAGTTATTATTATATCTGTCATCCTTGTTTTGCTTTTCACCAGAAGAATCAACCGGCGGCTGAACGTATTAAAATACGCCTTTGAAAGCGCCGGAAACGGAGATATGACAATAGAAGTTTCAGACAAGTCCGCTGATGAGTTAGCAGAACTGAGTGTCTACTATAATAAGATGAGAATGAAGCTGAATCAGACAATCCAAACGGTACAGCAATCCGCCCTTCAGCTTGCATCAGCCTCTCAGCAGCTTTCAGCCGGAGCAGAAGAAACCAATCAAGCCTCCGAAAAGATCACAGAAGCTGTTCAGCAAATTGCAAACGGTGCCAAACATCAAATCACACGAATCGAAAACAGTGAAAAATCACTGGAGCAAACAACAGCTGACATACGGCATATTTCTTCAAATACTGCTGCCATTGCTGAGAAAGGACAGCTTGCGCAATCAAAAGCAGACATTGGCCAAAATGAAATTTCAAATGTTCAGGCACAAATGGATACCATTCACCATTCGATTGAAAAAAGCGGAGAGATCATTCAGCAGCTGGACGGCCGTTCTAAACAAATTGAACAAATTTTATCCGTTATCACCCAAATTGCCGATCAGACAAACCTGCTTGCTCTTAATGCAGCAATTGAAGCTGCCCGAGCCGGAGAACACGGTAAAGGCTTTGCAGTAGTTGCTGATGAAGTTCGCAAATTAGCAGAGGAATCTCAACGGTCTGTCGGACAGATTTCCAAATTAATCGCTGAGATAAAAAATGATATGACTGAATCTGCGCAGTCTGTTGAACATGTGAAAACAGAAGCTGCTGAAGGTGTAAACATGATTCACCGCACCAGAGACGCATTTAAAGAAATTGCAGCCGCAACAGATGAAATCACTGCGGAAATCAGCGATTTATCAGCATCTGTTACCAACATTTCAGCAAGTACGCAAAAAATAAATGAATCCTTTGCCGCCAATACAACAGACATTAAAGAATCAACAGAGAGTACCCGGCAGGCGGCAGCTTTAACAGAAGAGCAATTTGCCGCTATGGAAGAGATTACTGCAGCCTCAGAAACGTTATCTCAATTGGCTGAAGAGCTTACCGGTATCATAAGCCAATTTAAAATGATTGATCAACCTTAAAACAGCCTATAATCTAGTATCAATATTTCAATTTGATAACGTTATTTTTTTTAAAATGAATATTTCAATCTGCTAAAATTACGATTTCTGCAATAAACCTAAGGCAAAACAAAAAATTTTAATCTTTACACCCAGCCCTTTCTGCATTACTCTTGGAGCAGTTTTAAAGTTGCTGACGCGGGAGGTGATCATCACGAATGGACATTATAAAAACTTTACTTCTCGTAATAGTCGTCATAGCAGCTGCAGCTGTTGGCCTGATTAAGGGAGACTTTTTCTCAGACGATCAAAAAACGTCTCAAACAGAAGAATATGACGAAACACTGGCCTTCCCTTCTGAGCGTTACCCTGAGACAGCAAATCATATCAAGGACGCAATAAGTGAGGGGCATTCAGATGTGTGCACCATAGACAGAGACGGAGCTGAGGAACGCCGCGAACAATCATTAAAAGACGTACCTTCCAAAACAGGGTATGACCGAGATGAATGGCCAATGGCCATGTGCAAAGAAGGCGGTGAAGGGGCTTCTGTAGAATATATTTCTCCCGCTGACAATCGCGGCGCAGGCTCCTGGGTCGGGCATCAGCTGACCGATTACCCTGACGGCACAAAGGTTTTATTTACGATTCAGTAAACAGTTAAAAGAGGAGGAACAGCACATTGATCAAATCATGGAAGCCGCAAGAACTGACGATTTCATATCATCAATTTACTGTATTTCAAAAGGGTTCCGCACCGCCAGTCATCGATTGGACAGATGAAGCAATTGAAAAAGGATATGCGGAAACGGACGAAGCCATTTCGTTTGAGGCACAGCGGAATTCAAAGGTATATATTCTTTTGCGCCTTAACAGTTCAGAAACAGTTGCATCCTATGAAAAAAAAGTGACTGTTCCTTTTCACGTCACAACAGACGGAATTGAAATTGAAAGCATCATGTCCAAGAGGCTGTCCTTTGACCTTCCTAAAGGAGACTATCAATTCACATGCTACACTGTGCCGGCTGAGCTGTCAGATCTGCACGCTGACACTTATATCATTGATGCTGTTTCCGTCTAATGAAAAGCCCTGAGAGGAATACTCTCAGGGACTCTTTATACATTTTCTCCATTTGTCTTAATGACATCCTGATACCAATAAAAGCTTTTTTTCTTCAATCGTTTTAAGTCATGTTCATTCTCTTCGTCACGATTCACATAAACAAAGCCGTATCTTTTTTGATAACCGTTCAGCCAGCTTAACAGATCAGTAAATGACCAGCTGCAATATCCAATCAAATCGACTCCATCACTAATGGCCTGTCTGCATTGCTCAAGATGCGATTGCAAATAATCAATTCTATAATCATCATGTATAGTGCCTTCTTCAACTTTATCGAATTCTCCTAAACCGTTTTCTGTAATAAACACAGGAAGCTGATAACGTGTCGTAATACGGCGAAGCCCGATACGCAATCCTACCGGATCAATCGTCCAATCCCAGTTGCTCGTTGTGAGGTTAGGATTTTTCTTAGTTTTAAATAGTCCCGGCATCCCTGTTTCCTGATTGGTCCCTTTTTGTCCCGTCGTATTCATTTTCCCTTCTGAGACACCGTCGAGCGGATTTCGTTCGTAAGTAATCGTTTGATAATAGTTGACACCTACAAAATCCGGCTTCCCTTTGGCAAGCAGCTCCATATCACCCGGTTCGACTGTCGGCGCCCATCCCTGTTTTTCTAAATAGCGGAAAGGAATTTGCGGGTAGGTTCCCCAGCAGTACATATCCAGCCACCAATTATTCATAAATTCTTCAGCATTTTCAAATGCCGTAATGTCCTCTGGATGACTGGTTAAAGGGTATGCGGGAGAATAAGCAAAGCTTGGTCCTATTTTGCCTTCGGGCACATATTTTCTGAAGGACTCAATGGCTTTCGCATTTGCCAGAAACGCAATATGATTTGCTTCGTAAAATCGTTTTCTGTCCTTCACGCCAGGCGGATGCATAGCTGTTAGAAAGCCGTGATTAAAATTGTAGTTTTGTTCATTTAACGTTACCCAATATTTCACTTTCTGCCCAAAGCGTTTATAAAGAGTAATGCAGTAATGATTAAAATCCTCTATGATGTTTCTCGACTCAAATCCGCCATATTCGTCCATAAGCGCCTGAGGCAAATCCCAGTGATATAAAGTCAAAACCGGTTCTATGTTATGAGAAAGCAATTCATCAATCAGGTTATCGTAAAATGCCAGACCGGCTTCATTGATTTCTCCTTTTCCTTTTGGAAAAATACGCGGCCAGCTGACAGAGAATCGATATGCCTTCAGCCCCATCTCAGCCATCAGAGCGACATCTTCCTTATAACGGTGATAATGGTCAACTGCAACATCACCATTGGTGCCCTTAAACGTTTTGCCGGGGATTTTCGTAAACACGTCCCATACAGAAGGGCCTTTGCCATCTTCGTTCCAAGCTCCTTCAACCTGGTAAGCTGCTGAAGCCGAGCCCCATAAAAAATGTTTCGGAAAAGATTCTGGATGTTGATGGATCATTGTGTTAATCACTCCTGAAATATTTGATAAGCCTATCATAGGCTATGAAACGCGTTTCATAGCAACACGATGTTAATCCCGGAACAGCTCAGCTAATATTTTCTCTCTTTGTTCAAGAAAATATCTTGTTAACTGGACGTGTTCAGTGCTTTCGTATTCTGTATGATGAATACTGCCCCCGTCAAAGCTGAAAATGTCAGCATTCGGATAACCCAGCAAAATTGGGGAGTGAGTGGCAATGATGAACTGTACATTTCCGCCCTTCACTAAATCGTGTATGACTCTCAAAAAAGCTAACTGACGCGCGGGAGAAAGAGCAGCTTCAGGCTCATCTAAAAGATAAATAGCTTTTCCTTTAAAACGATGTTGGAACAGCGACATAAAAGACTCACCATGCGATTGCTTGTGCAGCGGCCTTCCACCATAGGAGAGATATGGCTGCGGAGCATCCCGTTCCACTTCATCAAGATGAAGAGAAAGCTGATAAAACGATTCTGCTCTTAAGAAAAAACCATTTGTGATCTTAGGAAGCCATGATAAACGTATGTAATCTCCCAAATGAGAGTCTGACTCCTGCAATTCATAGATATTATTACGGCTGCCGCCCGCTGTATTAAATTCACACTTATCAGCAATTGCTTCAAGCAACGTTGATTTCCCCGAGCCATTTTCCCCGACAAAAAAAGTCACTTCTCTGGTAAATGAAATGTCGTGTAATTGACTTACAGCAGGGATAGTGAATGGGTATCTGTTAAAGGACGGGATCTTATCTCTAAGGAGTGTTACTCTTTTTAAAAACATAGCTTCTCCTCTCGCGTTAAATGAATATATTAAAAAAAATCTTTTGCAGTAGCAAAAAAGCCATCCATCCTAGGATTCCAAAGCATAGCGCTAACCAGAAAGGTACATTAGCTTTCAATAAAATCACCATTATCGCGAGCAAACAAACCGTAGCAGGTAGTCCCTTGAGCACACCAGACGCAAATTGACTCAATTGTACTGTATTTTCGCCCTGCATTTTCATCCAGAAAAGGCTTAACAAGCTGACCAAGGGCAAAGCTGCAATAATCCCTCCATAGGTTGGATGTCTTTTTGATATTTCAGTAACGAATCCAATAATCAGTGCTGAGATGATTACTTTACTGATTACCGCCATTGTTTAGCTTCCTTGCTTAAAATTTCAAATGCTTGTTGAATCAATTCCTTTTCCGATGAGCTTATTCGTTCAATTATTTCTTTTAATTTCTCTTTGTCCAGCTGTGTATGCTGTTCAAGAACAGAGCGCCCTTCCTTTGTTAAAACTACCAATACCTTTCTTTCATCTTGCTGACTTCGACGTTTAGCTGCCAATCCCTTTTGAATCAACCGTTTTGTATGTTCAGATGCTGTATTATGAGAGACAGACAAATACTCTGCTAAAGCTCCTATTGTTGCCTCACCTTGCTTTTCAATATGCTGCATGAGTCGTATCGCCTGATGAGAAATGTTATCTTTTTGCTTGTAGTGTAATGAATAGTAGATATCGGTCCACTGCTGATTTAGTTTATTTATGAAATCCAGTTCCATTTTTTCACACCTCTCTTTAAATCTTATAATACGATATATTCTTTTTTAACGATACAACTTTATAAAAAACTTCAATTAATATCATATTGGATAATAACTTTAATCAAAAAAGCACCCAACCTTAATTGGATGCTTACAGCCTAATGTCTCTTTTCAAATTTATGCGGATGAGGATGAGGCTTCGGAACAAAGCCGTTTTGTTTCATCATTTCAAAGTGTTTGACCATGTGATTTTTGATGTGATCTCCTCTTTCTTTAGGCAGAACTCCGTATTCTACATACTTTGAGATGACATCCTTGCGTTTTTTTAATATGTCTGCTTCCAGCTGTTCAATTTCTTTCTTTTGCTGTTCAGTCAGTGTAACGTTTGCAGGCGGCTGCTGATTCTGTTTTTCCGCTGCTTCCGCTGTGCCAGTTAAAGAAATAACAGCCGCGGCAATGAGCATTCCGATGATATTAACTTTCACTTTTTTCATCCAGTTTATTCCTCCTAACTTTTTTCATATATTTTGCTTCATTCTGTTTTTTATGCATACAAAATAGAAAGAGCGAACCATTATTCGCTCTTTCTGATCTGTTCCTCCGTATAAAGTTCTTCTTCTCCCGGTGGTGCGTAAGTCACGTATGTTCCTGCGATAAAATCATGCAGCGTCCGTTTGTCTTCTCTCAGCCCGATCATAAACAGGCTGACAATTAAGCCAAGCCCGAAGGTTATGCCGTAAACCAGTCCGGCAATGATGACTCGCATAATCATGGTAACCAGGCCGACCTGTGACCCGTCTTTTTTTACGATTCTGATTCCGCAAATCCTTTTTCCGATGAGATAGCCTTGCCAAAATACCGGCAGCAAAATAGAGTACAGCAAAACGACCAGGCTGATGATCATGCTGTCGTTCGGGTCTTTTCCTGTGATCAGCCAATAGATCAGCAAAAGGGGCACCGAGACAATAATGTAATCCAGTAATGAAGCTCCTAGTCTGATCCAAAATCCGGCTGGTTTGTAGATGTTCATGTAACTCCCCCATTATGGTTTCAATATGACTTTGATGTTGCCGTCTTCTTTCTTATCGAATATATCATATGCTCTAGGGGCATCAGCAAGACTTAATTTGTGCGTAATGATATCAGTAGGATCAATTTCTTGCTGATCAACTATTTGATACAGCATCGGCATCAGATGAATGACGGGTGCCTGTCCCATTTTGACAGAGACATTGCGGGTGAAGAAATCGCCGAGCGAAAAACCGTCCGCTTGAGAAATATATGCCCCTGTCAGCTGAACTGTGCCGAACTTTCTGACTGCTTCAGACGCGGTGAGAATCGGGCTGATGGTTCCGAATTGGTTCGGCTTTTCAGATGTTTTTTCTTTCGACAGCGGGGTCCCGTCCATTCCGACACAATCAATAACGACATCCGCTCCGCCGTCCGTTTCATTATAAAGAAGCTTCCCGATCTCATCATGTTCTGTAAAGTTGAACGTTTCCACGCTGTTTGTGCGTTTTGCATGCTCCAGGCGATGAGGAACTTGATCAACGGAGAGACGCGTTTCGCTCCCTTCATCCAAGCGAATTTTTGCGCCATTAATCCAATCGGCCCCGCTCCCAGAATCAAGACGGTATCGCCTTTTTTCACTCCGCTGTGCTCCACGCTCCAATATGCTGTCGGCATCACGTCGGATAGAAACAAGACCTGTTCATCCTTAAGCTCACTGTCGGCAGGAACTTTGAAGGATGAAAAATCAGCAAACGGCACCCGCAAGTATTCAGCCTGCCCTCCGGGAAAATTGCCGTTATCTTCAGAGAAACCAAATAAACCGCCGGCATCGGTATGCGGGTTTGGATTTGATTCGTCGCACTGGCTCTCCATTTGATGCTTGCAATAAAAGCATTCGCCGCACCCAATGTTAAACGGAATCACGACACGATCGCCTTTTTTTAGTGATTGAACCTCGCTTCCGGTCTCTTCAACTACTCCCATCGGTTCATGTCCGATAATATAATCCGGCGCAGCCTGAATCCCGTTTTTATACAAATGTAGATCAGAGCCGCAAATACCTGTTGCCGTAATGCGGATAATAGCATCTCTTGCATCCTGAATCCGGGGAGCTTCAACCTCTTTCACTACCACATGCTCTTTCCCTTGGTATGTCAGTGCTTTCATCCTTGGCCAACTCCTTTTTTATGACTCCTTCCCTTCCCGGCTGGTTTTAAACTCGCAGCTTCATTTGTATACACAATTCGAACTTTTTGAAAACGCCATCAACATATTGCAACCCCTTATGTTCAATGCTATCTTTTTAGTTGATTAACAGATTGGGGGAAACATAGGTGAAATCATGTAAGCAATCAAAAGCCTTTATCTTTAGCTTTACAATGGCTTTCTTTCTTATATTGGCAGCCTGTTCCGGCAAAGATGAAGCCGGTTCCAAGCATACAGGCTGGGAGCAGATCAAAGAAAAAGGAAAAATCGTCGTTGCTACGTCCGGCACACTTTATCCTACGTCCTATCATGATACCGATTCAGGTAAGGATCAACTGACAGGCTATGAGGTTGAAGTTGTTCGAGAAGCGGCTAAGCGTCTCGGGCTCAAAGTCGAGTTCAAGGAAATGGGCATCGACGGGATGCTGACAGCGGTGAACAGCGGCCAGGTTGACGCTGCCGCCAATGATATAGATGTGACAAAGGACCGCGAGAAGAAGTTCGCGTTTTCTTCTCCTTATAAATATTCATATGGCACAGCCATTGTCCGAAAAGATGATTTATCAGGGATTAAAACACTGAAAGATTTAAAAGGGAAAAAAGCGGCTGGCGCAGCGACAACTGTCTATATGGACGTTGCCAGAAAATACGGCGCCCAAGAAGTCATTTATGATAACGCGACCAACGAGCAGTATTTAAAAGATGTTGCCAACGGCCGCACTGATGTCATCTTAAATGACTATTACCTGCAGACACTGGCACTCGCGGCATTTCCGGATCTTAACATCACGATCCATCCTGACATCAAGTACATGCCGAATAAACAGGCGCTTGTCATGAAAAAAAGCAATACTGAGCTTCAGAAACAAATGAACGAGACGCTGAAAAAGATGAGCAAGGACGGCACTTTGACAAAGCTGTCGAAACAATTCTTTAATAAAGCGGATGTATCAAAGAAACTGGATATCGACGTTCAAGACGTTGACCTGTAATCAGACGCCATGATGTACAGCATTCAGTGGGAATATATTTTCAACACACAGCTGGCGATTGAATCGTTCCCTTATGTCATAAAGGGTATAGGGTACACGTTGCTTATTTCTTTTGTCAGCATGTTTGCGGGAACGGTGATTGGGCTGTTTATATCGCTCGCCAGAATGTCTAAGATTGCCCTGCTGAGATGGCCGGCGCGTCTTTACATTTCTTTTATGCGCGGCGTTCCGATTTTGGTGATCCTGTTTATCCTTTATTTTGGATTCCCTTATATCGGCATTGAATTTTCTGCCGTTACGGCCGCTTTGATCGGCTTTAGCCTCAACAGCGCCGCTTATATTGCGGAAATTAACCGTTCAGCCATTTCATCCGTTGAAAAAGGGCAGTGGGAAGCCGCATCCTCGCTCGGCCTTTCCTATTGGCAGACGATGAGGGGCATCATTTTGCCGCAATCGATCCGTATTGCGCTGCCTCCGCTCGCCAATGTATTGCTCGATTTGATCAAGGCATCCTCGCTCGCCGCGATGATTACGGTGCCGGAATTGCTCCAGCATGCGAAAATTATTGGGGGCCGAGAGTTTGATTACATGACCATGTATATTCTGACCGCGCTCATTTATTGGGCCATTTGCTCCGTAGCGGCGGCTTTTCAGAATATCCTTGAGAAGAAATACGCGCATTATCTTTAAACAAACGTTTCATTAAAAAAAGCCGCTCCGCAGGAGACGGCTTTTTCCTATTGATTCAGCTTCCATTTAAATGGATCTTCAAACAGCGACCAATCGGAATCAAACTCATATTCAGTCAGCAAACATTGATCCAGCTCCTTCGTAATGGCGTCTTCATCCAAATCTGTTCCGATAAACACCAGCTGCGTCAGACGGTCTCCGAATTCCGGATCCCAATCCTCTAATATTTCCGGTTCCTGCTGTTTGATTTGCTCCTGCTCAAGCTTCGGCATTGCCGCCACCCAATAAGATACCGGCTCAATCGTTACGGACGGGCCGGCTTGGGACATCAGAAGAGCGAGGCTGTTATGCGATGCGCACCAGACAATACCTTTGGCGCGGACAACATTTTTAGGCATTTGATCCATCCAGTGATAAAAGCGCGTTGAATGAAATGGCAGCCGTCTTTTATAAACAAATGAAGAAATGCCGTATTCCTCGGTTTCCGGGGTATGGGCTGCATGGCCTGCCGTCAGCTCTCTTATCCAGCCGGCAGATCCGCTCGCTTCCTCGAAGTTAAATAGCCCCGTATGTAAAATCTCCTGCGGCTTGACGTTCCCTTTGACAGCACGAATGAATGTAGCCCTTGGCTGCAGGGTGCGAAGGACTTTCTCAAGCTGTTCAAGCTCTTGCTCGCTGACTAAATCACATTTATTTAAGATCAGAACATCGCAAAACTCAATTTGATCGATTAACAGGTCGGCAATTTCTCTTTCGTCTTCTTCCCCAAGTGCTTCTTTGCGGTCCAGAAGGCTGTCACCCGACTGATAGTCATGCCAAAAACGGTTCGCATCGACCACTGTCACCATCGTATCTAACTCACAAAACTTGGTGAGATCGATTCCCAGCTCTTCGTCAATATAAGAAAATGTCTGGGCCACCGGGATCGGTTCGCTGATTCCCGTCGATTCGATTACGATATAATCAAACCGTCCGTCTTTTGCCAGCTTCTCCACTTCGACTAACAAATCCTCGCGAAGTGTGCAGCAAATGCAGCCGTTTGACATTTCCACTAGCTTTTCATCTGTTCTGGAAAGCCCGCCTTCCTGCTTGACCAGCCCCGCGTCAATGTTTACCTCGCTCATGTCATTTACAATAACGGCTATTTTTAAGCCTTCGCGATTTTGCAAAATGCTGTTGAGCAGTGTTGTTTTTCCCGCGCCAAGATAGCCGCTTAGTACTGTAACCGGAATTTTTTTCATTGTGATCATACCCTCTCAAAATAGAATCATTACGATTTAAATGCCGTATGTGTAATGGTGAATGCCGCTTTTCGCGCCCCGGAAATATTTCTCGCTGTCGGCCCGATTTCAAGTTCCGCAAAGGCACCCATCACGTATAACCCGTTCCCCCATTGCAAATCCTTGCCGACAATCGGAAAGCCGCAGCCGGCAAAAAGCAATTGCTCTGCTTGCGCTGCTTTTTGAACCCACTCGAATCGGCTGATGTCAGAGGCAAAGCCTGTTGCCAGCGCGATATGTTCGAATGTGTATGACGATTCATTTTTCTTCAGCTGTATCTGCAGCCGGCCGTCAGCTGTTTTTTGACATGATATCACTTCATCCTGAATGACCTTTATCCTGCCCTCTTCTCTATAGACAGCAAGCTTTCTTGAGATGTCCTTCGGGAAGGAGCCGCGATGTCTGGCATTTGTGATCCATTGTCTTCTCTTTTGATAGTCTGACGTTTTGCTGAATCTTTTCATATACTTCGGGCCAAGCCAGCCCGGATCACTGTCAAAATCATAGGTGCGGAACGGATGCCTCACGAACATCGTCACGTCGCGCCCGTCATCTGAGAGCTTTATGGCGTAATGAGCCGCCGTGATCCCTCCGCCCACAACCGCCGCTTTTACGCCTTCCTGTTTTAACCCTTGCACATCCCTGTCAAACACATGATAAATGCCGTCATTCTGAAATGCTGTGCCCACTCCGGCCAGCAAGGCTGTTGTGAAAAACTCATGGCTAGTACAACTCTTTCGCCCCTGATTGTTTCGGAGGCATCTGTCCTCACTTCCCACAATCCGTTTTTTCTTCTCAAGTCTGTCACCATGCCTGTCTTCCACGCCTGATCAATATGTATCTCATCCAATACAGTTTCACAATGCTGATTAAAAAGCGATAAAGAGGGACGCTTATACCTCCCGAAGAATACCTCCGGCCACTGGCTTTTATCCGCATACGTTTGCAGGCTGAACGGCTCGGTATCCATGTGATGGACCGATGGAGAGCGTAAATCATTCATCCGAATGCGGGCCGTATTTCGCTTCCAGCACTCAAGGGGCTGTTCATGAGGATCAATGACCGCAAGATCCTGGATAGGCACCTTTCCGCTCTTCACCAGATGCACAGCCAAGGTCGACCCTTGAATTCCGCCGCCGATGATAAGCCATTTATACATAGGAGTGACTCCTTTCTGAACAAAACGTAATTATTACGATTTAAATCGTATGTTCTTTTTTCCTTTTTGTCAACTGCTTTCTATTCAGCTGATCACAACTTTTGTGTGTTCAGGTATGTTTTCGTATATCCATTTCGCATCTGGAATGGATAGTCTGATACAGCCATGGGATGCTTTTGCCCCTAATTTTTTTGCTTCCTTTTCAATGACTTTTTTGTCCTTTGTCATGGGTACGCTGTGAAAAAGAAATTCTCCATGGTTTTTCCATGAGACCCAGTATTCCGCCCCTTCCTGATATCCTTCAGAGAAAAACCATTCTCCCCGTTCAGGCTCGATATGAAATGTGCCTTTCGGTGTGGAATCATCATGGGTTTGATCGAGTCCTGATGAAACGATCATGGTATAGATGGTTTTGCTTCCGGCATTGATATAAGCCTTCTGCTGTTTCACGTCCACATCAATCCAGACATTTTTCAGCTGCTTGATATCGGGGTATTCTCCGCCGGAAGGCTTTGTCCAACCAATGCTTGTTTTCTCCATTTTTGGCGCGGCCGTTATGTGTTTGTCTGTTTTCTTCATTTGAGATTCTGCTATCTCTTCCGCATGATAAGAACAGGCTGACAGCAGAATTGCCGGCGCAAAAACAGCAATTAATAAGAATGACAGTTTCATAGACATTCCTCCTGTTTCGAAAACCTAAGCTTCGCATAGGCATCGTGCAGATGAATTGATTCTTCATTTCTGCATTCAATATCAAAGGCCGACACCCATTCAAGCTCATATAAGTCTGCTGCAATGAGACGGGCCAGATCCTCAACAAATCTGGGATTTTCATATGCGGTTTCCGTTACGGCCTTTTCATCCGGCCGCTTTAGCACCGGGTGCAGTCTCGCGCTGGCATTTGATTCTGCAACGTGAAGCAAATCGGCTTTGACATCGACTGGGAGCAGTGCCGCCGGATGAATATCGGCCAAAATGCTGACCGTTCCTCTCTGATTGTGGGCACTGTATTCACTGATTTCCTTAGAGCAAGGGCAAAGAGTCGTTACTTTCGCCGAGATACCGGCCCGCTGTTTAAACGGCTGATCTTCGTGATAGGTGACAGACATCAACATCTCAGCATGCATCAGCCCCGCTTTCTCAAGCATTGGACTCTTTCTTTCGAAATACCATGGAAACCGCACTTCGACGCAAGCCGAGATTTGATCCATGTTTTCTGCAAGCTCTTTCGTAAATTGCTGAAGAGAAGAAAATGTGAGAATCCAGCCGTTTTGATGATAGCGTTGGAGCTGCTCTGTTAATCGGCTCATATTGATGCCTTTCTGATTCCGCTGCAGGCTGGCGGTCATGGTAAAATTCGCTGCTGTCGTTTGCTGACAAGGCTTCATCGCTGAGGCAACAGTGACCGGGTGAGACACATTGGTGACACCTACTTGCTTAATATCAAAAAAATAGTCTTTTCTGATATTCTGTAGATCCTTCATGTTCTCCTTTTCCACAGGCTTTTGCCCTTTCACGGGACTGACCGACCCAAAATATTGAAGACGCTCCGTTTTTTCCGGGAGCAGAATGTGTTGTTCCAATCAGAAAACTCCTTCCGTTTTAAATCGTAATAATTACTATTTATTCTGATCGGTTCACGAGTTAAAATCAAGAGAAAGTTGAAAACAGCAAAAAAAGACACGCGCAAGCGCGTGTCTCCCATCCAACATCAAACATCCGCCGGGCTGCTTTCCGCGCTCCAGCTTTTTCTCCAGTAATATCCTGCGGCAATCACAAGCACAAACGCCAGCAATGCGATACAGGAAAACGTGATAAATCCGATGGCATATGTGCCTGTCATCTGTTTTAATGACCCTAAAATGTTTGGCAGAAAGAACCCTCCGATGCCTCCTGCTGCGCCGACGATCCCCGTCACCATTCCGATTTCTTTCCGGAAGCGCTGCGGGACGAGCTGAAACACTGCTCCGTTGCCCATTCCGAGTCCCATCATTCCGACAAATAAAAGGATGATAACCATTGAAAGAGACGGCAGACTGCTGACTCCGGCCATGCAAAGAGCCACGATGACAAACAGAACAGAAAGAACCTTCGTGCCCCCGACTCGATCGGAAATCCAGCCCCCTACAGGCCGGAAAAAACTGCCCGCTGCTACACATAATGTGACGAAATCTCCCGCGTGAATTTTTGACAGCTGGTATTGATCGACGAAGAATATCGCCAAAAAGCTGGACAGCCCGACAAATCCTCCAAAAGTAACGCTGTACAGCAGACAGAAAAACCACGTTTCCTTTTGTCCGAACACCTGCAAGTAGTTTTTGAGCGGCTGCGGCGCCGGTTGTTCAGGAGAATTCTTCGCCATGAAAACAAATAGAATAAAGACGATGATCAGAGGAAGAAGCGCAATTCCCATCACACTGTGCCAGCCGAACTGCTCTGCAAGCCGGGGGCCAAACAGTGTCGCAAACAAGGTGCCGCTGTTACCCGCACCGGCTATCCCCATCGCCAGTCCCTGCAAATGAGGCGGATACCACCGGCTTGCCATAGGAAGCGCAACAGCAAAGCTCGCGCCTGCCACGCCAAGCAGAATGCCGATCGCGTAAAGCTCAGTCAGCGTACGGCCGCCAAAAGTTCCCCAAAGCAGCGGGATCATTGTCACCAGCATTCCGGTCACAGCTGTTTTTTTCGGCCCGATTCTGTCCGTTAATACGCCTAATATGATCCGAAACACAGATCCCGATAAAATCGGCACAGCCACGATAAGCCCTTTTTCAAAGGGAGACAGGCCAAAATCCTGAGAAATATAAACACCAAGCGCCCCAAGCATAACCCATATCATAAAACTTACATCAAAGTATAAAAACGAGCAGAGCAAAGTGGACGGGTGACCGCTTGTTTTCAGTTCCGACAGCTTCATAACATTCCCCTTTCTTGACCCTATAAAAATTTCAATTTTCTGAATCAAGAATATATGACCTTATTTTTTCGGAAAAGACATGTGTAAGCTAATGTGACACGTTTAATGCGTTAACTGAGCATTGTGCCATAATTTTTGATAGGAGAAAAACTTACAAGCTGAGGCAAAGGAGGTCTGGCAAATGAAGAAACAAAGATTAATTGTAGCAGGGAACGGAATGGCCGGAATTCGCTGTATTGAAGAAATATTAAAGCTTCATCGTGACATGTTTGAGATTGTCATTTTCGGCAGCGAACCGCATCCCAACTATAATCGCATTCTCTTATCCTCCGTTTTACAGGGGGAGGCATCGCTCAATGACATTGTGCTGAACAGCAGTGAATGGTACGCCAAGCAAGGCATTACACTTTACACAGGAGAAACAGTCGTTCAAATCAACACAGACTTGCAGCAAGTCATCACAGATCAAAAACGCAGCCTGTCCTACGACAAATTGATTCTGGCAACAGGCTCCTCCCCTCATATTCTCCCCATACCCGGGACAGACAAAGAAGGTGTTTACGGCTTTCGGACAATAGAAGACTGCCAAGCTTTTATCAGCATGGCGGAACGTTATCAAAAAGCAGCGGTCATCGGTGCCGGCTTATTAGGCCTTGAGGCGGCTGTCGGCCTGCGGCATCTGGGCATGGATGTCAGCGTCATTCACCACTCTCCCAGCATTATGCAAAAACAGCTCGATCAAACAGCGTCTCGTCTGCTGCAGTCTAAGCTGGAACGAAAAGGCTTAACCTTTCTTTTAGAGAAAGACACAGCATCCATTACAGGAGGCTCACGGGCAGATGGTATCCGGTTTAGCGACGGCTCTTCGATAAAAGCAGACTTGATTGTGATGGCGGCTGGTGTAAGACCCAATATCCAATTGGCTGCATCAGCAGGAATCGCCGCAAACCGCGGCTTCATCGTCAATCAATTCATGCAGACGAGCAAACCGAATGTGTATGCCGTCGGGGAATGCGCCGAGCACAACGGAATGGTATACGGATTGGTCGCGCCTCTTTATGAACAAGGAAAAGTCCTCGCACAACACATCTGCGGCGCTCCATGTGAAGGATATCGTGGCTCTGCCCAATCTGCAGCCTTAAAAATAGCGGGAATTGATGTGTGGTCGGCAGGAAAGGTGCACGAAGACGCAGGCACGACGAGCATTAAGCTTCATGATGAACATGCCGGCTGCTACAAAAAAGTCCTCTTTGAGAACGACAAACTGGCTGGTGTAATTTTATTCGGAGACACACGTGATAAACAGCGGCTTCTCGACAGCCTGCTTAAACAAAGAGACATTTCCATTGTCAAAAAGCAGCTGATCGAACCGGATCAAAGCGGCATTTCATTTGCATCCATGCCTTCCGCTGAACCCATTTGCCAATGCAACTCGGTGACAAAAGGTTTGATTGAAGAAGCGGTGCACACGAAAGGCTTAACAACGGTCGAAGAAGTTAAGCAGTGCACAAAAGCATCCGGCTCTTGCGGAGGCTGCAAGCCGCTCGTTGAAGACCTTCTGAAATACATGGAAAGCAGCGAATATACAGAACCAGCCGGCCAGCCTTCGTTTTGCGGCTGCACTGATTTGACGGAAGATGAAGTCATCGCCGAACTGCACCGATGTCATTTCCCCGATCCTGCTGAGGCAATGAATCAGCTTGGCTGGAAAACGAAAAACGGCTGCCGCGTTTGTGTTCCGGCGCTTCACTATTACATGGAATTGCTGCAGCCTGGGTATATCCAGTCTCCTGAAACATCGCCCGAGGATACATGCACCCTCATTCCGAAAATGTACGGCGGGCTGACAAATGCGAAGGAACTCAGAAACATCGCAAACATCATCGAGACATACGGCATCCCCAATGTTTCAATAACTCACGGCCAGAGGCTGAAGCTTTCCGGAATCCGTCCGAATGACCTTGCAAACATCAGAAAAGAACTGCACATGCCAGTTTTCACTCATCAGCACCGCCGCACGCTGCAAAGTGTCATAGCATGTACGTGCGGGGAAGATCGCTCTATTCAAAAGCTGGCAAGCCATATCGAAAGACATACTGACATGCTTTCCATGCCCGATCACATATCCATCAGCTTGTCGTGTGAAAAAGACTGCACCGCCGCAGCTATACAGGATATCGGCGTCATTCGAACACAAGAGGGCTGGGACATTTACACTGGCGGCAGCCGCGGAGCGCATGCCCGTGCCGGAATGCTGTTTTGTGTGACGGATAGCGAAGAAAATACTGCCATTATGATGAAAGGCCTTCTTCAATATTATCGCGAAACGGCTCACTACGCAGAAGCGGTTCATCAGTGGATTGACCGCCTCGGCATCATTCATATCAGAGAGGTATTATTTGAACAGGATTTGCGGACGCAGCTACTGGAAAACCTTCAAACAGACCTGTCATTGATACAAAATCAGCCTATACAGGCTGGCGCACTTAAGAAAGGATGAGGCATTTTGACTGAACGACTGCTTAGATATTTCCGCGAAAAACAGCAAGACGTCCAATCAGAAAAAACATACGACACCCAATGTCCGTTTTGCAGCATGCAATGCAAAATGCAGCTTGTGGAACAAACCGTCGTCACACGGAAAAAGTATACAGCCATCGGCATCGACAATCCCACGACACAAGGTCGTTTATGCATGAAAGGGATGAACGCCCACCAGCATGCCCTGCACTCCTCCCGCATCACCCGGCCGCTGCTCAAAAAAAACGGTGAGTTTGTGCCTGTTTCCTGGGCTGAAGCGCTGAACTATATAAAAGAGCAAGTCACCCTGATCCAAGACAAACACGGTCATGATGCGATGGCTGTCTATGGAAGCGCCTCGATTACGAATGAAGAGGCTTATCTGTTAGGAAAGTTCGCACGAGTCGGCTTACAGACAAAATACATCGATTACAACGGCCGGCTCTGTATGTCCGCCGCAGCAACCGGAGCCAACCAAACATTCGGAGCAGACAGAGGCTTGACGAATCCCTTAGCGGAAATCCCCCACACCCGAGTGATCATTTTGGCCGGCACCAATATCGCGGAATGCCAGCCGACCATCATGCCGTATTTTGAACAAGCGAAAGAAAACGGGGCTTATCTCATTGCCATTGACCCCCGGGAAACAGCGACGACAAAAATAGCTGACCTTCATCTGAAAATCAAACCCGGAACAGACGCAGCCCTTGCCAACGGTTTAGTCAAAATCATCATAGACGAACAGCTGATAAACGAAGACTTCATTCGCACGCGCACAAACGGATTTGATGAGCTCAAACAGCATACCGGCGCTTTAAATCTGGAAGACATCGCCGAGCAGACAAGTGTTCCTTTAGAGCAAATACGAAAGGCCGCTATGAAGTTTGCCAAGGAAACGTCCGGCATGCTGTTTACAGCCCGCGGCATTGAACAGCAAACCGACGGAACCGCAGCTGTGAAAGGCTTCTTAAATGTGGTGCTGATCACAGGAAAAATCGGCAAGCCTTACTCGGGCTACGGAGCGATCACCGGCCAGGGCAATGGGCAAGGCGCCCGAGAGCATGGCCAAAAAGCAGATCAGCTTCCCGGCTACCGTTCCATTGAAAACGAAGAACATCGGGCTTATATTGCAAAAGTGTGGGGAGTCAATCCGGATGAGCTCCCGCGAAAAGGCGTCTCAGCCTATGAAATGATGGAAAAAATCAACGATGGAGACATTAAAGGGCTGTTTCTAATGTGTTCCAATCCAGCAGTCTCCAGCCCAAATGCCAACCTTGTCAAACAGGCGCTGTCGAAACTGACATTCTTTGTTGCGATCGACTTGTTTCTATCTGAAACTGCGAAATTCGCTGATGTCATTTTGCCCGCATCCTCTTACTTAGAAGACGAAGGCACGATGACAAATGTCGAAGGCCGCGTGACATTGAGGGAAGCGAGCCGCCCCTGCCCGGGAGAAGCAAAGCATGATTGGCAGATCATTTGCGAAATCGCGTCCGTTCTCGGAAAAGGCCGTTATTTTTCCTACACGTCTGCGGAGGATATCTTTAACGAATTGAGAGAAGCGAGCCGCGGCGGAATCGCCGATTATTCCGGCATCACATATGACAGGCTCAGACAAGAAGGCGGGATTCACTGGCCGTGTCCGGAGCCTGATCATCCTGGAACCGGGCGCTTATTTGAGGACTCATTTGCACATCCGGATCAAAAAGCGGCATTAAGTGTGATCCCAAACGAACCCGTTGTTCCAAAAGATAAGCCGAACGCCGAATATCCGTTGTTTTTAACGACCGGAAGGGTTATGTCTCATTATTTAACAGGTGTCCAAACGAGAAAAAGCGCCTCTTTGGCCGCAAGACATTTTGAATCATTTATGGAAATCCATCCGAAAACAGCAGCAGCCTACAATATCGAAGACCGCGTTCTCGTGAACATCGAATCTACTCGCGGAAGCATCACCGTCCGCAGCAAATGGTCAGAACACATCAGAAAAGACACAGTATTTGTTCCCATCCACTGGGCGGATGCCCAAAACGTAAATGATTTGATTGGCGACAGCCTAGATCCAGCGTGTAAAATGCCCGGTTTTAAGGTATGCGCCGTCCGAGTCAGACCTATTTAAAATTTTCATAAAATTTTTAGAAATTTTCGTATTTTTTGTTACATTTTATAACATGCATCTTAAATATTTCTTTTCGCTGTGCTACGCTGGAAAAAACATTGATAAGGAGCGGATCATCTGATGGGAAAAAAACAGCTAGTTCTTGTTGGTAATGGAATGGCCGGGGTAAGGGCCATTGAAGAGATACTGAATGTTTCAAAAGACGCATTTCAAATCACAATTTTTGGTTCCGAACCGCATCCCAACTACAACCGAATCCTTTTGTCAAAAGTGCTGCAAGGCGATACAGATATCAAAGATATTACGTTAAACGATTGGAACTGGTACGAAGAAAACAATATACAATTGTATACCAATGAAACAGTTATTAAAGTGGACACCGAAAACAAAACCGTCATCACCGATGCAGACAGAATACAGCCTTATGATGAACTGATCCTGGCTACGGGTTCTGTCCCTTTTATCCTGCCGATTCCAGGTGCAGACAAAAAAGGCGTCACAGCTTTCCGGGACATAAAAGACACAGACACGATGCTCGCCGCGTCAAAACAATATAAAAAAGCAGCCGTCATTGGCGGAGGCTTGCTTGGCTTAGAAGCTGCGCGCGGTTTGCTGAATCTCGGTATGGAAGTCTCCGTTATCCATCTCGCTCCCTTCCTGATGGAACGCCAGCTTGACGCAACGGCCGGACGCCTGCTGCAAAACGAATTAGAAAAACAAGGAATGACCTTTCTGCTTGAAAAGCAAACAGAAGAAATTCTCGGAGATGACCGGGTCGAGGGCGTCAGATTCAAAGACGGCACAAGTGTTGAAGCCGATTTAGTCGTCATGGCCGTCGGCATCCGTCCGAATACAACGCTTGGGGCCGAAAGCGGAATTCCAGTCAACCGCGGCATCATTGTCAACGATTATATGCAAACCGAAATCCCGCACGTTTATGCGGTTGGTGAATGCGCCGAGCACCGAGGAATCGCATACGGACTCGTGGCGCCGCTCTATGAACAGGCGAAAGTGCTCGCTAAACATATCTGCGGTGTTGAAACGAAACCTTATGAAGGCTCCGTTCTCTCCACTCAACTGAAAGTATCAGGAGTCGAGGTCTTTTCTGCCGGTGACTTTAACGAATCAGACGAGAAAAAAGCGATTAAGGTTTTTGATGAACAGGATGGCATTTATAAAAAAGTCGTGCTGCGAGGCAATCAGATTGTCGGAGCCGTTTTATTCGGCGACAGCAGTGAGGGCAACCGCCTGTTTTCGATGATTCAAAAAGAAGCAGATATCTCTGAAACCTCTAAAATCTCAATCTTACAGCCTCTCAACCAAGAAGCCGGCACAAGTCTGACCGCTGCCATGAGCAATGATGAAATCATCTGCGGCTGTAACGGCGTGTCAAAAGGAGCAATTATTCAGGCCATCCAGGAACAGGGCTGTTCATCAACAGATGAAATCAAAGCATGCACCGGCGCGTCCCGCTCATGCGGAGGCTGTAAGCCGCTCGTAGAAGACATCCTTCAGTATACGCTGGGATCAGACTTTGACGCATCAGCCCAAAAAGAAGCGATTTGCGGCTGCACCTCATTGTCGAGAGACGAGGTAGTCGAAGAAATCAAAGCCAAAGGGCTGTCACATACAAGAGAAGTCATGAACGTGCTCGGTTGGAAAACGCCAGAAGGCTGTTCCAAATGCCGTCCGGCTCTGAACTACTACTTAGGCATGATCAATCCGTCCAAATATGAGGATGACAGAACATCCCGCTTTGTTAATGAACGGATGCACGCCAATATTCAAAAAGACGGAACCTACTCTGTCGTACCGCGGATGTACGGCGGTGTAACCAACTCTCAAGATCTTCGCAAAATCGCTGATGTCGTCGACAAATACGAGATCCCGCTCGTCAAAATGACAGGCGGCCAGCGAATTGACTTGATCGGCGTGAAAAAAGAAGACCTGCCAAAGGTATGGGCCGATCTTGATATGCCGTCAGGCTACGCGTACGGAAAAACACTCCGCACGGTAAAAACATGTGTAGGCGAACAATTCTGCCGCTTCGGCACACAAGACTCCATGGCCTTAGGCATCGACCTTGAGAAAAAATTTGAAGGACTCAACACGCCTCATAAAGTGAAAATGGCCGTATCTGCCTGCCCGCGAAACTGTGCAGAGTCCGGCATTAAAGATCTTGGCGTTGTCGGCATCGACGGAGGCTGGGAGCTTTACGTCGGCGGAAACGGCGGAACCCATTTGCGTGCCGGCGACTTGCTGATGAAGGTGAAAACAAATGAAGAAGTCTTGGAATACGCAGGCGCTTATCTTCAATACTACCGGGAAACGGCAAACTACTTAGAACGCACGTCCGCATGGCTGGAGCGCGTCGGTTTATCCCATGTCCAAGATATTTTAAACGATCCGGAAAAACGGCAGGAGCTGAACGACCGAATGAATGAAACGCTCTCTGTCCACAAAGATCCGTGGAAGGACTTCCTGGAAGATAAACAAACCTCTAAAGAATTATTTGAAAATGTCGTGACCACATCATAATGACAGAAACAAACATTGAGGAGGAATGGACATGGTGAACAAAGACGTCACAAAAGTATGTATCGGAAAAATCGAAGAATTGCCTGAACAATTAGGAAAAACAGTGTATATTGAAGATAAGGAGCTTGCGGTCTTTAAGCTTTCAAACGGGAGCATCCGCGCCATTGAAAACCGCTGTCCCCATAAGGGCGGCGTCCTTGCAGAAGGTATCGTCAGCGGCGAATATGTCTTCTGTCCGATGCACGACTGGAAAATCTCCTTGGAAGACGGAATCGTTCAAGAGCCGGATCACGGCTGTGTCAAAACATACGAAACGCTGATCGAAGGAGAATACGTTTATCTCGTATATTGATCAAAGACCGGATCACTTTCAAAGTGATCCTTCATTTTTTACAGTGACGGAAGGATGACATGATCATGAAAAACGGAATCGTATATTTTGTGGGCGCCGGACCTGGAGATCCAGGGCTCATCACCATAAAAGGAAAACAGGCGCTGGAGGAAGCGGATGTCATTTTGTATGACCGGCTCGCAAACCCTAAGCTGCTCGAATACGCATCACCAGATTGCCAGTTCATTTATTGCGGAAAACTGCCGGACCGCCATTTTATGAAACAAGCAGAGATCAATGCCCTGCTGATTGAAAAAGCGTCGGAGGGATTAACTGTTGTCCGTTTAAAGGGCGGAGATCCCAGCGTGTTTGGCAGAGTCGGCGAGGAAGCAGACGCTCTCCACCAGCATGGCATCCGCTATGAAATGGTACCGGGCATCACCTCGGGAATCGCAGCGCCGCTGTATGCGGGAATCCCCGTCACGCATCGGGATTTCGCTTCGTCTTTCGCCATGATTACCGCACATGATAAATCCTTAAAAGGAACGCCGAACCTTGACTGGGAAGGGCTTGCCCGAAGCGTTCAAACGCTTGTATTTTACATGGGTGTCAAAAACCTTCCATTTATTTGCCAGCAGCTCATCGCGTACGGAAAATCTCCTTCTTTCCCTGTCATCGTGATTCAATGGGGAACGTGGGGCCGCCAGCGGAGCGTAAAAGGAACGCTGCATGATATCCATCAAAAAATACAGGAACAGCAAATCACAAATCCCGCCATTATCGTCATCGGTGATATTGTAAACGTTCAAACACACAGCTGGTTTGAAAGCAAACCATTCATCGGGCAGCATATGATGATAGTCACTCATGGCGAAGATGAGCATACGCTGGCAGACAAGCTGCGTGATTATGGTGCCGATGTCATCGAATGGCCAAAATGGCGGACTGAAAAAATGCCTGCCAACGAGGATATTCTAGGACAGATCAGCACCTTTGAGGATATTTTCTTCACATCACGCCGTGCGGTTAGCGAATTTTTTCAAGCGCTCGCGTCCAAACGAATCGACATTCGCCAGCTGACCGCACGCCTGAGTGCAGCGTCAGAAGCAGGAAAGGCAGAGCTTATAAAACGCGGCTTCATCATATCCGAGCACCATCACAATTCACCTAAAAAGCTGATTGTCGGCAGCCGTCATTCAGTAGAAGAAATGCAGAAATCAGAGTCCTGTTTGTGCTATATCACCCATGAAAACGTCATAGATGAGCGATTCACCAGAATGACCGAACGGACGATCAGTGAGTCTCCTCTGCACATGATCATTTGCCCCGGCAAGCAGTCCGCTCAGCAATTGATCAGCGCAGGAGAAGAAATCGGCATTTCACCAGAACCGTCAGCAAGCCGCCCCCCTGTCATCTGTATAGGCGATGGCGCGCCCGCCGCTGCATATGGGTTTACTGCCGTACAAGACCAAGAGCAATTATTTGCGTTTATACAAAATGAGCAAGTGGAGAAAAAACTCCTCCACAGCTGATGATACAGCCCTTTTCCAAAGGGCTTTCTTATTTATGAACCAATTTTTTGTGGTGGGTGGAATACATCGCCATATTTTCCGCCTGAGGGTCCAGATAAGATTTCGCACTGTTGACGGCAGTCGGGCCTTCCGTAAAGCCGCCGGCAATCAATCTGAGCTTGCTTTCATAATAAGCCGCGTCCCCCGCAACAAACACGCCCGGAAGATTCGTCCGCATATGTCTGTCAGCTTTAATCCGGCCTTCTTCAATCTCGAGACCCCAATCCTTCATCGGGCCGAGATCAATTTTAAACCCGTGATTAATAATGAGCTCATCAAGCTCGATTTCCTCGGTATGTCCAGACTCAGCATGACAAACGGTGACGCTTTCGATGCGTTCTTCAGTGCCGCTGAGATGTTCCAGCCGATAAGGAGTAAGCACCCGCACAGATGACTGCTTCATTTTTGTCACGCTGCTTTCCAGTCCGCCGAATTCCTCCCTGCGGTGCACGACAGTAACAGACGCCGCAATCGGTTCCAGCTCATTAGCCCAATCGACCGCAGTATCTCCCCCGCCAGAAATCACAACCCGTTTGCCTCTAAACGCATCAAGCTTCTCCACTTTATAATGAAGATTTTTTCCTGCATATCGGCTTGCATCCTGGCTGTCAAACTCATTGACCTCCAGCGTGCCCATTCCGACAGCCAAAATAACGGTTCTTGTATAGTGTTTCTCCCCCTCAGAGCTAGTCAGCACCATGGTTCCGTCATCCTGACGCTCAAATCCGGTCACTCGCTGATTCAGCACAATATCAGGGTCAAACGTCGCCGCCTGCTCCTTCAGCTGTTCGATCAGCTGCTCCCCGGCAATCCCCGGTATCCCGCCAATATCGCGAATGATTTTCTCAGGGAAAAATAAAGACACCTTGCCCCCGAGCCGCGGCAAAAACTCGATCACTTTCGTTTTCAGCTCCCGCATGCCGCAGTAAAAAGCCGTAAACAGCCCGATCGGTCCCCCGCCTATAATCGTGACGTCATACACCTCTTGATTTTCAGCCATCCGTCCTGCCTCCCGTTCCAATCTATCATTAACGTTATATCGTTTAATTGAGAATGAATATCAATACAAAGTATATCATATTTCCAGAGTCCGTGTTCAACCATTTTGCCGGCCCTGAATAATAATTCCCGCGCAGGATGTTTGCTGCATCACTGGATTTCTTAGAATCCTAAACAAAGTGAAACGATCCTTCCTCCTCTTCCGTCAAACAATCAGTGCCTTTTTTCGTGATATAATCAGAGGCAGCTTACCATGAGCGGAGGTTTTATTGTGACAGCACAATCGTCTTTTCTTCAGCTGAATTCTATTTTTATCAGTATTTTAATAGAAGCCATTCCGTTTATTCTGATTGGCGTCATTCTGTCCGGAATCATTCAAATGTTTGTTTCTGAAGGAATGATTGCAAGGATCATGCCGAAAAACCGGTTTCTCGCAGTCTTATTTGGTGCGCTTGCCGGCATCTTATTTCCCGCCTGCGAATGTGGCATTATCCCGATTACGAGGCGGCTTCTGCTAAAAGGGGTTCCTCTTCATGCAGGCGTTGCTTTTATGCTGACTGCTCCTATCATCAATCCCATTGTTTTGTTTTCTACGTATATTGCATTCGGGAATAGATGGAGCGTTGTCTTTTACCGGGGCGGGCTGGCGCTGGCCGTTTCGGTGATCATCGGCATCATCTTATCCTATCAATTTAAGGATAACCAGCTTTTAAAGCCTAATGAACCCGGGCATCGCCATCATCATCACCACACCCTGCTGCAAAAGCTGGGAGGGACCTTGCGTCACGCCATTGATGAATTTTTCTCCGTGGGGAAATATTTAATCATCGGCGCCTTTATCGCAGCTGCGATGCAGACGTACGTCAAAACATCCACTCTGCTTGCGATCGGACAGAATGATGTATCATCTTCCCTCGTGATGATGGGCCTGGCGTTTGTCTTGTCGCTTTGTTCAGAAGTGGATGCATTTATTGCGTCTTCCTTCAGCAGCACATTTTCTTTAGGCTCGCTCATCGCCTTTCTCGTCTTCGGTGCGATGGTTGATATTAAGAATCTCTTGATGATGCTCGCGGCCTTCAAAAAACGATTTGTTTTCCTGCTGATTACGTATATTGTCGTGATCGTCTTAGCGGGATCACTACTTGTAAAGGGGTGATTGGATGTTTCGTCTATTGGTGCTGATGGGATTTACGTTTTTCTTTTATCATCTGCATACCTCAGGAAATCTAACAAAATATATCAATATGAAATATGCCTATCTGTCCTTTATTGCGATCTTCCTGCTGGCCATTTTGACAGCTGTTCAAGCCTATTTGTTTATCAAATCGCCTGAAAAAGGCGGGCATCATCATGACGATGATTGCGGCTGCGGCCATGATCACGAGCATGACCATGAACAAAACAAACCATTTTATCAACGGTATTTTATTTATCTTGTTTTTATTTTCCCTTTGGTGTCAGGCATCTTTTTTCCGATTGCGACGCTTGACTCATCCATCGTCAAAACGAAAGGGTTCTCGTTTAAGGCCATGGAAAGCGGAGACCACTACTCCCAAACCCAGTATCTGCGGCCTGATGCCAGCCTTTATTATGCGCAAGACAGCTATGACAAGCAGATGAAACAGCTGTATAAAAAATATTCTGGTAAAAAAAAGATTTCTCTGACCGATGATGATTTCTTAAAGGGTATGGAAACCATTTATAACTATCCGGGCGAATTTCTCGGCCGTACGATTGAATTTCATGGATTTGCGTATAAAGGAAACGCAATTAACAAAAACCAGCTCTTCGTATTGCGGTTTGGCATTATTCACTGTATCGCTGATTCCGGCGTTTACGGGATGCTTGTGGAATTTCCGAAGGACATGGATATTAAGGATGATGAATGGATTCATATCAAAGGCACTTTGTCCTCAGAATACTATCAGCCATTCAAATCCACCCTCCCTGTCGTGAAAGTGACGGACTGGAACACCATTAAAAAACCTGATGATCCGTATGTTTACAGAGGATTTTAATTGAAGACGAAACCAGTACAAGTACTGGTTTCTTTTTTTATTTCTTTTTCATCAGCATCAAATCAAGATAGAGCTGGCATCGCGTTCTGAAATCGCTTAAATCGATGGATGTCATTTCAAGAATCTGCTTGATGCGGTAATTTAATGTGTTTTGGTGAATAAACAGCTGTTCTGCGGCTGGTTTTGTTTTGCAGTTGTTGAGGAGATAGATTTCCAGCGTCTTCAGCAGCTCGGTGCTGCTTTCTTGGTCTTTCGCTTTAAGTAAAGCCAAATCCTTATTCTCGTATTCCAAAAAGTCATTTTTCTGTTCAATGCTTTCTAAATAACGATAAATACCGAGCTTCTCATATTCATATGGAATGTTTTCCTGGTTGCCGGTTATTTCTGCGGCTTTAATGACTTCCAATGCTTCTGTATAACTTTTGCCAAGTTTTAAGATGTGGTCATATTCGTTTCCGATACCGATATAGATAGGGGTAGGAATTTTTTGAAAGTGAAAATGTGTTAACAGCTTGTTAATGAATTCAGCAGCTGCTGAGGAGGCGGAGCTTTTTTGGGAAAAACTCGCTACGACGATGACAATATTGGATTCTATCGTTAAGACATGACTGACTTTATCCCGCAAATTCAGGTAAGACCTGATATTTTCCTTTAAATCTTCCACCGCTTCCCCATCCCCATTCGCGGCGTGCAGGATGACAACTGAAAACACAGAAGGCAGCACAGTGTTGATTCTCTCAGCTTCGCGCCTGAGCTCCTTTTCAGAAATAAATTGCTGATAGATAGCCCGTTTGATGAGGTCCTCAGCTCTTTCTTCCTTTTCCTGTTTCAGCTTGTTCGCTTTATAAATAATTTTTCCGACATGGAAGGAGGTCTCGTACAAAAAATCGAGCTCTTCGTCTGTCAGATCACGATCCAGTTCCTGAATCCAGATGTAGCCCATGACTTCCCCTTTATGCTTCGCACTCACGACTACTCTCTGATTTAACCCAATGCTCTCAATTTTATTGACGCGAAAAGGCTCAGGTTCTGTTTTCAGCTTTTCAATGATCCCGTCCTTCAAAAACCTCTCAAAAATCTGAACCGGACACTTTTTTGAAAAAATAGTCTGCTGGTTCGCAGAATCAAAATGGTTAATATAGTAAGAATTGTAGGCTAACAAAAAGAAATCCGCGCTTTCCAGTATCACTGGTTTTTGCAGTTCATAGCTGATAAAGTCAATCAGCTTATCAACATCTGAAAATGAAAAAACTCTCTCTAAAAGCTCTTCCATACCTTTTTTCTCCTATACTTTTTTTACTTTAATCATATCCATACGGGGTCTTTTTGTATAGAAAAAAATACGTTTGTTTCCAAAAGAAAACACAGCGGTCTTAAAAGGAGAAAAGAGGAAAAAGGGATATCCCCTTCCTCCTCCTTTCGATCTTTATTGTGACATCGTATCTTGGTAGTCTTTAAACTGGTCTGTCACTTCTTGTGACGGAGCCTGCGTCAATACGCTGACGATATAGACAGATAATAGACTCGCAGCAAAACCAGGTATCATTTCATACAGAAAGCCCGAAAGACCGGCATTCGCCCAAATGATTACAGTCGCTGCCCCTACAATCATGCCGGCGAGTGCCCCCCATTTGGTCATTCGTTTCCAAAATAAACTGAGCAGTACAACCGGTCCGAAAGATGCACCGAAGCCCGCCCACGCGTAGCTGACCAATCCAAGGATGGTATTGTTTTTCTCCCATGCCATAACTAACGCGACAATTGAAACAGCCAGCACAGCCAGACGCCCTAAAAACACCAGTTCTTTATCAGAAGCTGAGCGCCGGAACATCGACTTATACAAATCCTCTACCAAAGAGCTTGATGTGACAAGCAGCTGGGAGGAAATCGTACTCATGATGGCCGCTAAAATCGCAGAAATCAGAAAACCTGTGATAATTGGGTGGAACAAAATGTTTCCTAATTGAATAAAAATCGTCTCCGGGTCCTTCAATGTCATGCCCCGCTGATGGTAATAAGCGATACCGCCCAAACCTGTCAGCACTGCGCCGGCTGCCGAAAGAATCATCCATCCCATTCCGATTCTGCGCGCTCTTTTGATCTCTTTGACAGACGTAATCGCCATAAAGCGCACAATGATATGCGGCTGGCCGAAGTAGCCCAAGCCCCAGGCAAACAATGAAATGATGCCAAGAACACTGGTTCCTTTAAAAATATTAAACATATCAGGGTCCACAGAGCGGATCTCAGCAGTTGTATCACCTATTCCCCCGGTGTGGAAAAACGTAACGATAGGAACGAGAATAAGTGCTGCAAACATAATGATCCCCTGAACAAAATCTGTCCAGCTAACAGCCAGAAAGCCCCCAAACAGGGTGTACGCGACAACAACACCAGTCACAATCCACAAGCCGGTGTGATAATTCATCCCCAAGATGCTGTTGAATAAGACGCCGCCGGACACCATTCCGGACGATACATAAAATGTGAAAAAGACTAAAATGACAATTCCTGAAAACAGTCTGAGGAGCTTTGTTTGATCTCCGAAACGATTTTCAAGGAATCCGGGAATCGTAATCGAATTCCCCGCTTTTTCTGTATATGTTCTCAGCCGCGGCGCGACGTAGAGCCAGTTTGCCCATGCTCCAAGGCAAAGCCCGAACACAATCCAAACGCCGCTTAGTCCAGTTGAAAACATGGCGCCCGGAAGCCCCATCAGCAGCCAGCCGCTCATATCGGCAGCTCCCGCACTGAGAGCGGTTACAGCCGGACCTAAGGAACGTCCTCCCAGCATGTAATCCGTCAGGTTTGACGTACGTTTGTAGGCAAAGTAGCCGATCAGCAGCATCCCCGCCATATAAATACAAATTGAAATAATCAGCTGTGTGTTTTCTATGGCACTTCCTCCTCTTTTTTATAGTATATGGATGAAATGGACACCCCCGCAGGGAGGATGCCCATTTAGTCCCGCTTTAGAACATTTCACTGATTGTTTTTGCCTGCATGTGCAGTGCCAGGTAATCCGGACCGCCGGCTTTTGAATCTGTGCCGGACATTTTGAAGCCGCCGAACGGATGGTAGCCGACGATGGCTCCTGTACAGTTACGGTTAAAGTACAGATTTCCAACATGGAATTCTTGTTTTGCACGCTCAATGTGCTTGCGGTTGTTTGTGATCACCGCTCCCGTTAAACCGTACTCAGTATTGTTGGCCACTTCTAATGCTTCATCAAAGCTTGATACTTTAGAGAAAGCGACAACAGGCCCGAAAATTTCTTCCTGCATGAGTCTTGCTTTTGGTTCAAGGTCAGCGAAGATCGTCGGTTTGATGAAGAATCCTTTTGAATCATCACCAGTGCCGCCGCTTACTAATCGGCCTTCCTCTTTTCCAATCTCAATATAACTCATAATTTTATCATAAGAACCCTGGTCAATGACAGGTCCCATGTAAACATCTGCGCTGTCAGGGCTTGCCGTTACTTTAGATTCTGTAATTTCAATAACGCGCTCTAATACTTGATCATACACTTTTTCATGGACAACAGCACGTGAACCCGCAGAACATTTTTGGCCCGCAAAGCCGAATGCAGATGTAAAGATGGATTGAGCCGCCAATTCAATGTCCGCATCCTCATCCACTACAACTGTATCCTTACCGCCCATTTCAGCGATAACACGTTTTAAGTGCTGCTGGCCTGGCTGAACTTTTGCCGCACGTTCGAAGATTCTCGTACCGACTTCTCTTGATCCCGTAAACGTGATAAGGCTTGTTTTTGGATGATCAACAAGGTAGTCACCGACTTCCGCTCCGCTTCCAGGAACAAAGTTGACAACGCCTTTTGGCAGACCGGATTCTTCAAGAACCTCAACGAATTTCGCAGCAATGACAGGCGTTGCGCTCGCAGGTTTAAGAACAACTGTGTTACCGGTAACGATCGGTGCTACTGTTGTTCCCGCCATAATCGCGAACAAGAAGTTCCAAGGCGGAATAACGACTGTTACGCCAGTCGGCGTGTATACATATTGGTTTTTCTCGCCTTCACGGCTGTTGACCGGTTTTCCTTTTGCCAGTTCAATCATTTGGCGTGCATAATATTCCATGAAGTCAATCGCTTCAGCAGTATCAGCATCAGCCTCGTTCCAAGGCTTCCCTGCTTCTTTCACGAGCAAAGCGGAGAATTCATGCTTTCTGTTGCGGACTTTGGCAGCCGCGCGGAACAGGACAGCCGCTCTTTCTTCCGGAGACGTGTATCTCCACTCTTCAAAGGCTTTAGCCGCAGCTTCAATTGCTTGCTCAGCGTGCTCTTGAGAAGCTTTTGAGACTCTGCCGACTACCTCTTCTTTATTAGCCGGGTTAATGGAAACGATCTTCGCTTCTGTTTCCACTCTTTCACCGTTGATGACAAGCGGATAGTCTTTTCCTAAATATTCGTTTACTGTCGCAAGCGCTTTTTTAAACGCTTCTACGTTGTTTTGGTCTTGGAAATTTGTGAATGGTTCATGTTTGTAAGGTGTTGTCATTGTAATCTCTCCTTTTTTACTTCTTCGTCATTCCTTTGAAAGCAAATGCAATGTTTGACGGACGTTCTGCCAGGCGTCTCATAAAGTAGCCGTACCAATCCTCTCCGTAAGGCAGGTAGACTCTCATGTTATAACCTTCTTTTACGAGGCTGAGCTGGGTTTGCGACCGCATGCCGTACAGCATCTGGAATTCAAACATGTCATTGGAAATGCCGTTTTCCCTGGCAAGCTGCTTTGTATAATCGATCATTTTATCATCATGTGTCGCAATCGCTGTGTAGTGACCATTTAAGAGCTGCTTTCGGATGATTTTTTTGTAGTTCTCATCGACATCGCTTTTTTCCGGAAAAGCCACTTTCTCTGATTCCTTATATGCTCCTTTTACAAGACGAAGGAACGGTTTCAAAGAATCCAAATCGTCAATATCGTTTTCCGTCCGGTACAGATAGGCCTGTAACACCGTGCTTACATACTCGTATTTCCTTCTGAAATCCTTGAAAATATCAAGCGTTTTCTGGCATCTGACCTCGTCTTCCATGTCTATGGTGACCATGACTTTATGCTTCTCGGCCGTCTGGACGATTTTCGTCATATTTTCATACACCAGATCCATATCTATATCGAGACCTAAAGACGTCATCTTTAAAGAAACGTGTGAGTTCAGCTGCTGATCCGCAATAGTCTCAATGGTTTGGATGCATTCTTCCGTGCGTTCCCTTGCGACCTCGGCGCTGTTCACAAACTCGCCTAAATGATCGACAGTAACTGACAAGCCTTGGCTGTTAAGCTGTCGAATTGTCGGGATTGAACTGTTAAAATCATTCCCGCCGATAATTTTACCCGCTGCCACCCGGCTTCCCCAGTTTCTCGCCATCTTATTGAGAAAGCCGCTTTTGGATAAAAATAAGAAAAAATCTCTTGTGATCACTTCCAACCTCAACACCCCGCAATCTAAGAAGTATTTGTATGAGTTTATTGTAAATGGACAAAACCACCGTTCACAATATTCTCAAAATACAAAGATTCTGATTATTTTTGTGGGTTTCTCACAATCAGATAGTTAGAAAGTCGGGGGACTTCCTGTCGAAAAATGGAGAGAGGAAGCGACAGTAAACATCAGCTTCCTCCATCATTCCACACTTCTTCAACAGTATTCAAAAGCAGACGATTCAACTCAGGAGTGATATCTTTTTTGATGATTTTCAGCGTTTTCGCTGCCTCCATAATCCTTTCAATCTCCGTTTCAATGAATTGGTGAATCACATGAATTCTTGCTTCTAGATCCAGTTCTTCACCTTTTCTTTTGCGCTCAAGCAAGGTTTCCATCTCTGCTCTCAGTTCGGGTTCCGTAATCAATTCATTCATCAAAACAGTAAAATCCATCGGCGGAATGGTTCCGTGCTTTTCAATCCACTTGCACGCCAGTATCGGCCGCAGCACGTAAAAATACTTTTTGATTTTCACCTCTTGCCCTTGCAGGTAATCCTTGACGTTTCTTTTTGCCATATTGATATAGTGATACACACTGGCTTCAGGCTTAAACGCTGTGCTTCGCAGCTTTCTCAGCTGCTCTGCGGTCGTAAAAGCTTCGTAATACACAATGTCCGAGGACAGCCACTCAAGCAGCGGAGGGTTTGATTTTTTGAAAAGACGCAGCGTTTTTCTCAGTTCCCAGCCGCTGATATCCAGCAAATCGTGGATCGGCTCTTCAATGACATCCCGCTCCTGCTCGATTGAAAAATACCATTCCTTTTTCGGCACATAAATAAAGCGGACATCATAATCGCTGTCTTGCGACGGGAATCCCCAAGCACGGCTCCCTGATTCAACGGCATACACGATTTTAACGCTGTATTCCTGCTCAATTCGTTTTAGTTCATCAATGATTCTTTGTTTCATATATATTCGTCTCCCGTCTTTTCTCATTCCGGCTGTTTGCAGAAAAAAACCGCCCGATGATGCGGCGGCTCTTCACGTCTGTCAGCCTTTAAGATGCTGCTTAAAGAAGGCAAGCTTTTCCGTTTGAAAGGCAGGGATATACTCATGCCCAAAGTAGCGGTACACCTTCAGCTCTTTTTCTGTCTCCAGATGGTTATAGGCCGCAAACACAGTAGAAGGCGGCGTAACCTTGTCAATCAGCCCGATCGACATCAGTACAGGCACCTTCACCCTGTCAGCCAGATTCATAATATCGAAATACGTTAGTGTATTCATGGCCCGCTCTTCTGTTTCCGGGCTGCCATTTCTTCTGAAGAAGGAATTGATTTCGAGATACGGCTGTTCAAGCGCCACATCGATGGCCCGATCGAAATTGCTTAAATAAGGATAATCAGCAACAGCGGCTTTCGGAATATCTGACAGAGCCGCGGCCGCAATGGTTAAGCCTCCGCCCTGGCTTCCGCCCGTCACGCCGATTCTCGTTTTGTCGACTTCATCAAAGCTGCTGATGACCTCAAGCGCGCGGACGGCGTCCAAATAAACTCCCCGGTAGTAGTATGTATCTTTATCAAGAATTCCTTTCGTCATCCAGCCCAATGCGTGTCCGTGCGGAGAAATACTGGTATCCTCGCTGCCCTGCTGGCCGCGGACAAGCATGCCGAACGCAGCGTATCCGTGCAGCGCCCAATTGACCATTTCATGAATTTCTCCGTCATAGCTTGCATTGTAGCCGTGATATTTCACGATCGCCGGATGCGGGCCTTCTTTGTCAGGCACCGCATACCATCCGGCAATGCTGGCATTCCCAAAACTTTTATATGTGAGGCGGTATACCTTTACCCCGTCAGCAGGATAATCAACCGGCTGTAAGTCAGGAACTGCTGGAACTTTGGCAAGCTCATTCAAAGAGGATTTCCAAAACTCAGAAAAATCTTTTTGGGCAGTTTTGTCAGGCTTATACGTTTGCAATTGGTCGAACGGCATATCGAATAGTTGCATTTCCGATTATTCTCCTTTGTTTAATAAGATTTAGTTATTCTATACTATCACGTTTTGAATCTATTTTCTAAATTTTTTAACATCTGTTTTCTGATTCACTCCCTCGACGTGCATTTGTTCTTGTGATGAATATCCTTCTATCCTTGAACACCATATTCACTCTTCTTGATCAAACGTTTGTTTAACCGATTCCCGGCTCAGTTCCATAAAGGCCTGAGCGGTCAGACTGACATAGCGGTTCTTTAAAAATACAAAAACCAGAGTGCGTGAAGGCGCGGATTGAAGAGATAAATAGATGACACCCGGGTCTTTGTCTCTTTTGACCATATTTGGCGCCAGTGTTACCCCCAAACCGTTTGCCACAAGGGATTGCGCGGTTTCGATGTGGCTCGTTTTAAACGCCGCGTGTGGCTTAAAGCCGCTTTCCGCACATAGGTCAAGTACCGTCCGGCGAAAACCGTAGCCCTCCTTCAGCAAAATAAAAGGAACGTGCTTTGCCATCTCAAGCGGCACGCACGGCGGCCGGCACCCCTCTCTTTCCAGCGCTTTATCAATCAGTGCAGTCATGTCAGGCGGCATCCACCTTTGTTTTTCCTTTGGTACGGCAAGAACAATCGGCTCCGTCAGCAAGGGTTCGATGGAGAGCCTCTCATCCTCAATCGGCAAGGATAAAACAGAAAGATCAACCTCTCCCTTTGCCGTCATCTCCTCTAAGGCAGCCGGGTCTTTTTCGATAAGCTGAACCTCCACACGGGGATAACGCGCCAAAAACTGCTTCAGCAGCGGAGGAAAAATATATCTCCCTGTTACAGCCGGAATCCCGATCGAAAGCTTGTGTCCCAGTCCTTGAGAACGCTCCTGCATCTCCCGCAGCAAGTCATCCCTTGATAGAATGATGTCCTCAGCCTTTTCAATAAAACGGCGGCCGTGCGGTGTCAGCGTAACAGAGCCGTGTGACCTGTGAAAAAGAGTAAGCCCAAGTTCCATCTCCAGCTTTTTGATTTGCTGGCTGAGAGAAGGCTGGGCGATATGAAGGTGCTTCGCCGCTTTTGTAAAGCTCTGTCGGCGAGCAATTTCCGCAGCATATTCCATCACTTTAATATCCATTTCAGCCTCCATAGGTTGAAACTATCGAATTCATCATTTTTATATCTTGGACGAATCATAACAGACATTGCTAACATAATCCATATCACCACCAAAAATGAAGGAGATGGTTCACTTGCCAAATGAAACTCCGTTTTCGAAAAATGCTGAGATGTACCGTGATGAGAAGGTATTTGCTGAGGGTGAAGATTTAGCGATGCTGATCAAAACTGCGGAATGCCGTGCAGAGCAGCGAGTGCTTGATGTCGGAGCGGGAGCGGGCCATACAGCGCTGGCTTTTGCCCCTTACGTCCAAGAATGCATCGGCATTGATGCGACGCAAGAAATGGTTGACGTCGCTTCATCTTTTGCGAAAGAAAAAGGCGCTGGCAATGTACACTTTCAGAAAGGAACGGCAGAGGAGCTTCCTTTCCCTGACGATTCATTTGATGTCATCACCTGCCGATATGCGGCTCACCACTTTTCCAATGTTCATCAAGCCGTCAGTGAAGTTGCACGCGTGCTGAAAAAGAACGGGCGGTTTTTCCTGGTCGATCACTATGCGCCTGAAGCTCCTGATCTTGATGAGTTTGTCAATCATTTGAACCGGCTCAGAGATCCTTCTCACGTACGCGAAAGTTCATTATCGGAATGGCAGTCAATGTTTACGGCCAACCAGCTTGGCTATGAAGAAATCCAAAAGTGGAATTTGCCGATTGAATACAACAGCTGGATCAAACGAGGCGGAACCCCCGCCGATCGGGAACAGCGTATCATCAGCCATTTGAACAACGCGTCTGACGAAGCCCGTGACACCTTTTGCCTCGAATTGAATCAAAACGGAAAGCCTGAATCCTTTTGCTTAAAAGCGATATTGATCCAAGGCGTGAAGCGATAAAAAAAGCCGTGCATACCGCACGGCTTTTACATTGGCTGATAAAGATCCCAACCGATTTTTAGCGTCTCCACAATGTAATCTGCAATCTCTTCAGGAGCAAGGTTGTCTGTTTCCACTTTTGAATTGTGCTTGTCATAGATGACTTTTCTCTCGTTAAACAGCTGCTCCATTTCATCCATTGACCGGTTATGCAGCACCGGACGGCTTTCGATCAGCAAATCCGCGCGCTGCTTCCAGTTCTCCCAGGACAGATCGAGGTGAAGCACCAGACAATGTTCGAGACAGCACTTTCTGATTTCCTCTTGTTTAAAAGAGCCTCCGCCAAGTGAGACAATTTTAAATCTTGTATGGTGACATAGATTCAGGATATATTCTTTTTCTGTTTTCCGGAAAAAGTCCTCACCTTTTTTTTCAAACATCTCAGGGATCGACATGTTGAAATCCTTTTCGATTTCTTGGTCAATATCGATAAAATCTCTATATAATTTCTTAGCGACCAATTGGCCGATTGTCGTTTTTCCTACACCCATGAATCCAATCAGGACGATATTTCTTTCTCTTACTGGGATGGCTCGTTTAGCGTTCATCTTCGGCGAAATCCTCCTAAGGAATGAAAGTTTATCTTCATTATATGCTGATTTTGCGAATATTTATATAGGTACCGGCTCGGGCGTCCTCTATTTCATTGCCAGCCGTTCAAGCTTTCCTACAATAAGCTAACAGAACCGCTCCGTTATACGAGTTTGCCGCTCCGCAGTCAAGATGTTATTAGCCGTGATGCAGCATAAAAGATGTAACATGACGAAACGTCGTATTTGAGCAGTCGGCTCCGTTTCTTTTTTGCGTTCAATCACCTTCTTGGCCGGATGACATTCATTGTACAACATTTTCAGAAATAATTTAACACTTCGACGCAAAAAAGCATTAAATGATTAAACCTCCCTTCACTCTCTGCGTTTATCCGTTTTTCATCAGGGAAAAAGATGACGGGAGGGATGTGAGATGAAAATAAGCTTTTGTACAACCGGATGTAAAAAGCAAAATGTAATGGACGTCATTTCCTTTGCGAAGGAGCAGTCCTTTGACGGGATTGATTTGTGGTACGGCCACATCGAACAGTATGAACAGGACTTCGGGCCGCTGGACAGCCTTTATACCCTGCTGCAGCAGCATAAACTGAAGGTGCCCGCGGTCAGCTTATACACCGATTTTGTGACACAAGGAGAAGAAAAAACAAAAGAAGCAGTGAGAAAAGGGCTTCGGGCGGCGAGACAGCTTCACAGCCCGCTTATTCGCGTATTTGCCGGCAATCAGGCGTCAAACAGAACGTCACCGGAAAAATGGCTGCGTGCGGTTGAACAATTCCAGCAGGCTGCCCAAATGGCAGACGGCTATGAGGTGAATATCGGTCTGGAAATTCACTATGATACGTATGCCGATACACCTGAAGCTGCTTTAACATTTTTGAAGGATGTCGGCCATCCGAGACTCCGAACGATTTTTGACGGGTCAAATCTGCACGTGAACCGAATTGACCAGCTGCCCGCTTTAGAAAAAACCTTTCATAAGGTCAGCCATATCCATTTGAAAAACTACCGCTGGAACTTTGATAACTGGTATCTGAGCGAGCCAACTCCGATTTTTCAAGGAGATCTCGATCAAAAAGCATTTTTAAAAGAGCTGATGAACAGACAATATGATGGTTTTGTTTCTCTTGAGTATTTTGGAGAACATGCCTTTACGCATATTAAGGAATCGCTCCACGAATATACGTCTGTTTTTTCCCGCTGACTCTTCGATCGAAGGGTCTTTTTTTGTATCATAAACAAAAAGGGGGATATCATGATGATCATTTGGATAAATGGGGCTTTCGGTTCCGGAAAGACACAAACAGCGTTTGAACTGCACAGAAGGCTGAAACCGTCTTACGTATATGATCCTGAAAAGATGGGGTTTGCGATGCGTTCGATGATACCGCCGGATATCGCTAAAGATGACTTTCAAAGCTACCCTCTGTGGCGGGAATTCAATTACAGCATGCTTTCCTATTTGTCAGATACATATCAGGGCATCATCATTGTGCCCATGACCATTACGAACGATCAATACTTCGATGACATTATCAGCAGGCTGAGCCAGGACGGCCGGACCATTCACCACTTTACCCTGCTGGCTTCAAAGGAAACATTGCTGAAACGCCTGCGCACCAGAGCGGAAGGAAAAAACTCCTGGGCCGCAAAACAAATCGACCGCTGCATCAACAGCCTGTCTGATAGCCTCTTCACAGAACATCTCCATACAGACCAAATGTCTATCCAGCAGGTCGCAGAAACGATCGCTGCCCAAGCAAATCTGCCGCTTGAGCCTGATTCGAGAGGCAGACTGCGAAGATTCACCGACAGATTGATGGTGAAGCTGAATCATATCCGCATCAAATAAAAGACGTTTTGAAACCATGTCCCTGATACATGCAAATGGATCAATAAATAAAAAGCCCACTCCAAGAGTGGGCTTTAATCATATTATTTCCACCAGTCATCAAACATAGAAGCTGGGACCTGGCGCTTATGCTCCGTCACGCTGAAGCGTTTCTCCAGCGCTTCTGACGCCTTCGCCGATACTTCTTTTCCTTCGAGATAATCATCAATCTCATCGTAGGAAATGCCAAGCTCAGTTTCATCGGACTGCTGCGGCTTTTCATCCAGCAGATCGGCAGTCGGTTCTTTTAAGTATAAGCGTTCTGGGGCACCCAGCTCTTTCAGCAGGCTTCTTCCCTGGCGCTTTGTTAAGCCTGTCAGCGGCAGGAGATCTGCGCCTCCGTCACCGTATTTCGTAAAGAAACCAGTCACGGCTTCGGCCGCATGGTCTGTTCCAATCACAAGAAGGCCTTCTTGGCCGCCGATTGCGTATTGAACAATCATTCTCGTTCTCGCTTTTACGTTTCCTTTATTAAAGTCTGTCAGCTTATCGCCTGTCTCTTGCTGATATTGATCCGCAAAAGCGCTGACTGTTGATTGAATGTCAAATTTCCAGGATTTATCCGGCTTGATGAATTTCAGAGCGAGCTGAGCATCATCTTCATCCTGCTGTGTGCCGTGCGGAAGACGGACCGCGATAAATTGAGCATCTCCGCCCTCCTCGCGAATGCTTTCCACCGCAAGCTGAGCAAGTCTTCCCGCAAGTGTTGAATCCTGTCCGCCGCTGATGCCAAGCACAAGTCCTTTAGCGCCGGTTTTCTTTACATATTGTTTTAAAAAATTGACTCTGTCCTCAATTTCTTGCTTTGGATCAATTGAGGGTTTCACATGTAATTCACGCATAATCTTTTCCTGCATGCTCATCCCAATCATTCCTCCTGTACATTTTCGCTTGTTTCTTACTGTTCATTTCCCCGAATCAATGAAAATGAATCATGACTGTTATGTATCCATATTAACTATAGCACAGGTCTTATTTCATAGTGAATAAGAGAGATCAGCTGACTTCAACCCGTATGGACGTCACACTGTCGCCATTGCACTTTCCTTTTTCAATCGGGCAGGAAGAAAACGCGACAACCAAATCCATCTCCGCTCTGAGTCTGACGTAATCCCCGGCATTTGACAGCGGCGTTTCCACAGACAGGTTCCCCTTCTCATCCAGAACGGTATTCATAAAAATCGCAAACGGATAATGCATATGCGGCTTCGGCACGCCGAACTGCTCAAGCGCCCGGTTCATATTGTCATAACACGTATCCTGGAACTCGTCCTTTTGTTTTCCGTATAACAGCCTGTTCATATCAGGACGGCAGGCCGGCAGAAGCAGGTCATGCTTGCCGACTGTATCCTCAATGAGCGTCAGCATCGGTTTATACAAATTAGAGTAAATATGATCGTTGACCTTCACATGAATAGAATGATTGGCATCAATGGTCGCTCCCTGATCAAGATGCTCATAAAAATCCTTTGCGTGGTACGCCACAAAATCAGCAACCTGCTGCCCCTCTACATCAACCACCTTCAAAATCTGGCCCTTTTTCAGCTTCAGGCCGAGCCCTTTCTTCGGCTGAACGATATATTGCTGTGTCATCCGCTTCGCTCCTTTTTCTATTAGTATGAACGTTTACCATCGCCTCCATGTAAAAAGAGGCAAAAATCCGATGCATATAAGCCTTGCGCGGGTTGCAATCTAACCTTAGATAAAAGGGGTTGAATGTAAATGAGTCAAACAAAAAAAGACCAAGAAAAAGGAAATCTGGCTTGGTGGCAGCTTTCATTAATCGGGATAGGATGCACAATCGGAACAGGATTTTTTCTCGGTTCCAGCATCGCAATTGTGAAAAGCGGATTTTCCGTTCTGCTTTCATTTCTAATTGGAGCGATCGGCACGTATTTTGTATTCGAACAGCTTGCCAAGCTGTCGGCAAAGCAGCCTGAAAAAGGCTCGTTTTGTGCGTATGCGCGAAAAGCGTTTGGCAGATGGGCCGGCTTCAGCAACGGCTGGGTGTACTGGTCATCTGAAATGCTGATTACCGGAAGCCAGCTGACAGCCATTTCGTTATTTACGAAGCATTGGTTTCCTCAAGTGCCGCTGTGGGTATTTGCCTCCATCTATGCTGTACTGGGGCTTCTCATTATTTTTACCGGACTTTCTGTTTTTGAAAAAACAGAAAACGTGCTGGCAGTTATCAAAACAGCCGCTATCTTCATGTTTATCGTGATTGCCATTCTGGCTTTGTGCGGCATATTGTCAGGCGGAAAGCCGGAGGTGCAGATTCCGAATGAGACGAAAGAATTTTTCCCATTCGGAGCTATGGGACTGTGGACAGGCCTGATTTATGCATTTTACGCGTTTGGCGGCATTGAAGTCATGGGGCTCATGACGGTTCATTTAAAGAAGCCGGAGGAAGCCTCAAAATCAGGAAAGCTGATGCTGGCAACGCTGGCGATTATTTATATCATTTCAATCGGGCTCGCTTTGCTACTAGTTCCTTTACACAAGTTTACAGAACAGGACAGCCCGTTTATTACGTCTTTAAAAGGATTTCATCTCGAAGTGATCCTTGATATTTTCAACGGCATTTTTATTATCGCGGGTTTCTCGACCCTTGTCGCTTCACTCTTTGCTGTGACAACATTGCTTTGTACGATGGCCGATGACGGCGACGCGCCGAAATGCTTTACTCTAAAAGAAGGCAAAAAAATATGCTGGCCCGCGCTCGGATTAACATTTGCGGGGCTTATCGTGTCTATCGTACTGTCTTTAGTGCTGCCTAAAAATATATATGAGCACATGACAACAGCGGCCGGGCTTATGCTTTTATACACTTGGCTGTTTATCCTGTTCTCCAGCAAAAAGCTGACCGATCCGGCAGCCATGGCGAAAACGCAAATTTATTTGGCGACAATTCTGATCGCGGCGGCTGTGTCCGGCACGCTGTTTGAAAAATCAAGCCGACCCGGATTTTTTGTCAGCTTGGGATTCCTAGCTGTCATTGCCGTCGTCACCTTGATCTATCAAAAAAAGCAGGGACACAAAGACCGCCCTGCCAGCTCGTGAACTATTTCATTTTGTTAAACATGTTCTTTAAATATGAAAACGGGCATTTTGATACCTGTTTTTCATCATCCCGGAGAAAATACTGTTTCCATTCCCGGTTATCCTTTCCTCCGTACCAGCCTAAATGCGGATGAACCGGGGCTTGATCATAAACCTGTAAACGGGATCGGATCAGCCTGCTCATGTTTCGGCCAGATGCGGTTGAACCATTTAGATCTTCAAACACCCATCTTGGCTGGAACGTGATCATAAAATAAGGAAAGCTTCGGCTTCTCCTCGCATCATGAGCCGGCGTTGCACACAGAATAAAATACGGCTCACCGTCAAAACAAAACTCCCATTTATAATGCTCTGGATCGGCCGGAATATCTGCCGGCCACTCTTTTTCATCTTGTTCGCTCAGTCTATTTAAAAAGCGCCAAAACAGCTCTTCATACGCTTCAATGGAATAATGCTCAGCCAAATCCTCCGGTGTATCAAATAACACAACCAATGACGTATACTTCCCGGTGTCTCGCGAGATATTCCCATACTCCGCAAGCAGCGGCGCCAGTTCCTCCACCGTACCGTTTTCTCTGGGATCTCCTGCAAAAGCAATGCGAAGCTGATCAGTCAGAAATGCCTGACGGCCGGGAATACACGGGAACGTATCCGCGTCATCCGCCAAAGTTTCTGCTAATAGCTCAAAAGCGATTCTTTGCCATTCCGGGAACTCAGCTTGATTCCGTTCCAGAAAACTTTTGGTGTATATCCCTTTCACCATTGATCCACCTCCAGTATCATCTGGATACTATATTAAAACTGGAGGCGGCAGGTGACTGTCCTTCATGAATCAGCCCAGTAACTGTTTGATGCCCTGATAACCGAAGTAAAAGCCAAATACAAGGAGGGATACACCAGCGATTCCGGTCAATCCCCTCAATAGCTTTTCATGAAGCAGATTTCTGAACATGCTGGCTGTGATAGCCATGCAAAAATCCCAGATTAAAATGCCGATCATGATGCCGGAGCTATAGATAAGAAGCTGATTCATATTGTAGGCCTCTGCTGTTTTCGCAAGTATGCTCCCGTAAATCCCAAGCCAAAAAAGGATGCTCAATGGATTTGACAGTGAAATGAGAAAACCCGAAGCGAACGTTTTCCTGTATGAAGCTTTTCCCCGTGTGCTTCGCACATCCATCGGTTCTCTGACATTTTTCAGTGTTTCAATTCCCGTATAAGTCAGTACAAAAAAGCCAAAGAGCCACAAAAACGTTTTCACAAACGGAGCGGTCAAAAACTGTGACAGACCGAAATAGATGAAAAGCATGTACAGTCCGTCAGCTGTCATGGCGCCTAAACCAAAAATCCACGCATGCCAAAACCCGTTTTTAATGCCTTTATCAATTTGCGCCGCATTGACAGGTCCCACAGGCGCAGACAAGGACAGCCCCAGCACAATATAACTCAAAAAAATGTTCACCGGCCCGTACTCCCCTCTCTTACTCAACTTGTACAATTTATTCGGGAACGGGCCAAGCTATGCACAAAAATCACCTATTGTTTCAAGCGGTCAAGCTCTTCCTCCATAATATCGGAGGCTTTGCCGATAAAACCGAAAATCAGTTCCAATTCCTCCTCCGTATACTCGCGGCACAGATCCATCGTGGATTCTGACAGTGAACGGAACAAGTCTTTCACGTGCTGTTTAGAAGCGGTAAGAGGCACGATAATCACTCTTCTGCGGTCGTTCGGGTCCTTTTCGCGGGCCACATACCCCGCTTTTTCGAGGCGGTCAACAAGTGCCGTAACGGAACCGGTGCTGAGTCCCGTCTTTTTCCCCAGTTCGCCGGCCGTCATTGGTCCTGCTTCATTTAAGATGTCAGCTGATTTCAAATCGGTGGGAAACAGACCGAGAGCTTGAGCTGCCGCCTGATGAAACAGAATGGTTCTAGTGCCCAATTTCCGAAATAGCTGAACGGCGGTCTTTTCCAACTCACTTCTGGAATTTCTTGTTGACAACTGACAGTCCTCCCTATAGAATCGAATTTATCTTGATAATCGAGATATTTAACGATCAAACTATTATCATGATATCAGAACTTACATAGAAAAGTAAGAGGAGGTAGAACAAATGGACACAACATCAGCAAAACAGGCTTCCACCAAATTTGTGGTTCTCGGTCTTTTGCTGGGCATCTTAATGTCCGCGATGGACAATACGATTGTTGCCACAGCGATGGGCAGCATCGTGGCTGATCTTGGAAGCTTTGATAAATTTGCATGGGTAACTGCATCCTACATGGTAGCGGTGATGGCTGGAATGCCGATTTACGGCAAGCTTTCCGACATGTACGGCCGAAAACGTTTTTTCCTGTTTGGACTTATCTTTTTCTTAATCGGGTCGGCATTATGCGGAATCGCACAAACAATGAACCAGCTGATCATCTACCGGGCCATTCAGGGGATTGGGGGCGGAGCGCTCCTGCCGATTGCCTTCACGATTATCTTTGATTTGTTTCCGCCGGAAAAACGCGGAAAAATGTCGGGCATGTTCGGCGCTGTATTTGGATTATCAAGTGTTCTCGGCCCGCTGTTAGGCGCTATTATCACAGACTCTATCAGCTGGCACTGGGTGTTTTACATCAACGTCCCTATCGGTGCACTGTCATTGTTTTTCATCATTCGCTATTACAAAGAATCGCTGGAGCATAAAAAACAGAAAATTGATTGGGGCGGCGCGATTACTTTAGTCGTATCCATTGTGTGCCTGATGTTTGCGCTTGAGCTCGGCGGCAAAACATACGACTGGAATTCGATTCAAATCATTGGCCTGTTTATCATTTTCGCTGTTTTCTTTATTGCCTTTTTTATTGTGGAGCGAAAAGCGGAAGAACCGATTATCTCCTTCTGGATGTTTAAGAACCGCTTGTTTGCCACAGCGCAGATTCTCGCTTTTCTTTATGGCGGAACATTCATTATTTTAGCAGTGTTTATTCCGATTTTCGTACAGGCGGTATACGGCAGCTCAGCGACAAGCGCAGGCTTCATTCTGACACCGATGATGATCGGATCAGTGATCGGAAGTATGATCGGCGGAATCTTCCAAACGAAGGCAAGCTTCCGCAATCTGATGCTGATTTCCGTCATATCTTTCTTTATCGGCATGCTGCTGCTTTCCAATATGACGCCGGACACAGCGCGCGTATGGCTGACTGTCTTTATGATGATTTCAGGCTTCGGCGTAGGCTTTAACTTCTCGCTGCTCCCGGCAGCATCCATGAATGATCTTGAACCTCGTTTTCGGGGAACGGCCAACTCCACGAATTCATTTTTACGATCATTCGGCATGACGCTCGGCGTCACGATTTTCGGCACGGTTCAGACGAACGTATTCACAAACCAGCTCAGCGATGCCTTCAGCGGGATAAAAGGCTCCGCCGGCTCAGGCGCTCCGCAGAATATCGGTGATCCACAGGCGATTTTCCAAGCCGGCACACGATCACAGATCCCTGATGCGATTCTGAACCGGATCATCGACGCCATGTCATCAAGCATCACATATGTCTTTTTACTTGCTTTGATTCCAATTGTTCTCGCGGCGATCACCGTTTTGTTTATGGGAAAAACAAGAGTCAAAACAACTGAGGAAATGACGAAGAAAGCAAATTAATACAAAAAGCAGTACACCTCGGGTGTACTGCTTTTTTCTATTAAACACCTAATCTTGCAAGAATAAACGTCCATATGCAGATGATCAATAGCAGAATCAGACTGTACATCACTGTCCGTTTAAACAGCTTTGATTCCTTCCCTGTCTGGCCGACCGCGGCAGCGGCAATGGCGATAGATTGCGGAGAAACGAGCTTCGCCATCACCCCGCCCGCCGTATTTGCGGCTAACAGCAAATCAGAACCGGCACCGATCTGTGCTCCGGTGACAACCTGCAAATGCCCGAACAGAGCGTTATTGCTGACAACCGAGCCAGTAATGAACACGCCGATCCAGCCGAGCACAGGACTGACAAACGGGAACAAATCACCTGTTTTCGCCAGTGCCAGCCCGATGGAAGAGCTGAGCCCCGCGAAGTTGGCCAGATTGGCAAACGCCATCACAAAGCAGATCGTGACAATCGGCATCCACAGTTCTTTCCCTGTCTCCTTCAAGCAACTGAAGCCATCCCGATAAGAGAAATTTTTGCTGAACAGTCCTGTAACGATGACTGCGGCTAAAATCGCTGTACCTGTCGCCGATAACAAATCGACTTTAAAAATCGCATCAAGCGGCATGGCAGATGGGGCAATTGGCGGCATTTTCATAATTTGCTGATGCAGAAAAGGCATCTTGAGCAAAAGCGTTGTCTGATAGAAGAGCCCGCCTTCTTGGAAAAGCGCTTTGAATGCAGGAAGGCTCCAGATGGTGATTGCCGCAGTTAAAATGTAGAAAGGAGACCACGCTTTGGCAATGTCTGCGGCGCTGTATCTCTTTTTCTCACCGGTTTCTTCGGCTCCCTGCTCACGGTAAATCTGTTTTGGCTGCCACTTGCGCAGGAAAAGCGCAAGCCCGCCCATACTGAACAGCGCCGCCAAAATGTTAGCTAATTCCGGTCCGAGCACAGCCATTGTCAGCGTCTGAACCGCTGTATATATACCACTGACAACCAACAAGGCAGGCCACGTTTGTTTGATTCCCTTCATCCGGTCTAATAAGAACACGAGTAAAAACGGAATCAGAAAAGTAATCATCGGCAGTGTCCAGATCAATGCCCGAGACAGCTCAAGAGAAGACAAGTCTCCAATTTGCGCGCCTGTAATCACCGGTATCCCGATCGCGCCAAAGGCTCCAGAGGCAGCATTCGCTATCAAACAGAGCGCCGCCGCCTTTAACGGTTTAAAGCCAAGTTCGACGAGCAGCGCCGCACTAATTGCAATCGGAACACCAAAGCCGGCCGTGCCTTCCAAAAATGCGTTAAAACAAAAACCGATTAATAATAGCTGTAATCTTTGGTCAGGCGAAATGCCGGCAATGCTGGAACGAATAATGGTAAACTTCCCGGTTTTCACAGCGATTTTATAGAGCCACACTGCCATCAGGACAATGTAGCCGATCGGCCACAAACCGCTTCCGATGCCTAATAAAACAGAAGAAACGGCTTTTTCAACCGGCATATGAAATGCCAATACGGCAACCAAAAAGCTGGCGGCTAGGGTCAGAAATGCCGCAAGAATGCCTTTCATCTTAAAAACGGTTAAAGCTAAGAGAAAAAAGAGAATCGGTGTGAGCGCAACCAGTGCGCTCACATACTCGTTTCCAAACGGATCATACAACTGCTCCCACATTGACAATCAGCCCTTTACTCTATAGTTGCGTTCTAGTTGACGTTTTGTTCTGCAAAATGCGGTTTCAAAATGTTTTTGAGCACGTTGGCGCTGTGGTTGAACTGCTCTTTTTCTTTCTCATTTAAGTTCAGCTCAGTGATGCCAGCGATTCCGCCGCGATTGACGACAGCCGGCACTCCGATGTACACGTCATCTGCTCCGTATTGTCCGTCCAAATATGTGCTGACTGTTAAAATGCTGTTTTCATTATGAAGAATCGCTTTTGTGATTCGCGCAAGGCTCATGGCTACCCCGTAATATGTCGCGCCTTTTTTCTCAATGATATGATAAGCGGCGTTTTTCACGTCATCCACGATCTGTTCAAGCTCTTCTTGTTTGTATGCTTCGTTTTTCTCAACCAGTTCACTGACCGGCACTCCGCCGATATTCGCGTGGCTCCAGACAGGAAGCTCAGTATCGCCGTGTTCGCCGATAATATGAGCGTGCACATTGTGTGCTGCTGCACCGAAGTATTCGCTCAGCATGTAACGGAATCTCGCAGAATCAAGTGTTGTGCCGCTTCCGATCACTCGCTCTTTTGGCAGGCCGCTGAATTTCCATGTTGCATAAGTCAGAATATCAACCGGATTTGTCGCGATTAAGAAAATGCCGTCAAATCCGCTCGCCATGACTTCGCTGACGATTCCTTTGAAGATCTTTAAGTTCTTTTCTACTAATTCAAGGCGTGTCTCACCAGGCTTTTGGTTTGCGCCGGCGCAGATGCAGACAATATCAGCATCCTTGCAGTCTTCATATGTTCCGAAAGATGTTTTGACCGGATGCGGCGCAAACGCCTTTCCGTGATTTAAATCCATTACATCGCCCATTGCTTTTTCTTTATTTAAATCAATGACCACAAGTTCATCTGTGATCCCTTGGTTAATTAACGCAAATGCATAACTGCTTCCAACAAAACCCGCTCCGATTAAAGCTACTTTATTTACACGTTCGTTCATCATTTATCCTCATCCTCCAGTGTTTGTTTATCTTTGGTGTTTGTTTGTGAAGTATTTCACATTTATATTGTGCAACATTTCACAAACTTTTGCAAGAGAAAAGATTTGTCTGATTTATGAACAAAAAAAGAAACTATCTATGATAGTTTCTTACCGTTTTCTTGGGTGATTTTCAGCATGAGAATCGCAAGACAAAGAAGGAATGTTTGTTAGTTTCTTTCGCTGCATTCCTCAAAAAGCATTGTATCGGGCAATGTGAATGCTCATTATTTATCATGATTGTGACGCATCGATCTGACATTGCCGGAGTCTATACATGGTGATCTCCAAACAGATAAAGTAAGCGATTGTTCACTTTAGGGTATTGTTGTTAACGAAATGTCCGGACTAAATGGGGCAAAGAACCATTTAAGCCAGAGTCATTATATAAACCATTTTGCACGTAATCAAAACCAGGTTGATTCTGGCCAGGTACTTGGGCGCTGCCGTTGTTAAAAATCACTTTGGCGTTTTTTGTATCAGTATCCGCCGATAACGTCAGAGTGTAAATGCCGTCTGCATTCTTACTCATTGCTTTTCCCGGCCAAGATCCGGTCAATTCTATTGCCTGCCCCCCATTCTCCTTGTATACATATGCATTAACTTGACCCCAATTATTTTGGTTTAGATAGCCTATTCTTTTCTCAGAAGATGGGTCTGTTTTTACAAAAGTGTATTCTTTTGTCCCAGATGCTCCATTACTGTTCGTTCCTTTTAAAGTGATCTTGTATGTTGTATTAAACGGTTCCCCTTTTCCGATCGTTAATTGATCTCCATCCTGAAACTGTGTCTTCTCACCATGATTTATTTGATAGACAGCTTTTGCGGTATGAGCGTCGGCACGCAGAGTTACCGTTAGCTGATCATCATAGAAAGAATGGGTTACACCTGTTTGATAATTCTCGAGGAAGACATTAGGTACATTTGCGGTATCTTCCGCATAAAGCACAACCACACCTCTGCCGCTGATTGTACCTGTCAGTGTGCCATCTGTTACTTTAAAAGAACCATCCCCGGCTTTATTATCGTAGCTGCCATCAGGTAAATCCGTTGAAGTATGAATGGAAACTGGTGATGAAGATGCATTTGCCAAAACAGCACCTTCAGGGCCGCGCTGATTCATGAATATCTGATTGTTTCCATCCGGGTTAGAGAGTTTCTCAGGCTGTCCGGCCATGCCATTATGAAATGTATTGACTGCAGCGATGGCTTGATCTTTAAATAAAGCACTCCCGCGATCACCTAATTGACTTTTCCCAGGGAATCTTACACCATTTCCGCCGCCCTCAGGTCTGGAGAAAAACAAGGGTGTACTTCCTGAACGAGAAGCAATAATCGCCCAGCCTAAACGAATATCATCATCGCTCATCCATGTAGATTCTTCATCATCATTGGCATACGTATCATGCGATTCCACCCATGTGACCAAATCATCCGCAGATACATGAGATGCATAATTGGAGATGTTCGATGTGCTAAAATTGCGATTCTTTAAAGCAGACCTTATGGAATGCCCATAGTTTGATGCTGTGACATTCATATAATTCGCATATGCAGCATCTCTGGAGGCACTGTCTTGTAATATTTCTCCATATTGGAATTCTGCAGAAGTATCTGTGATATTCGGCCAAAAATGACTGCCAAAATCACCGTCATCCGGAAGCTCTATATGCTTGGCCGCATCATACCTAAATCCGTCAGCACCGTCATCCAATGCTCTTTCCAGAAAATGTTTCAGATATGACTGTACTTGTGTATTCTGCGTATTCCAATCATAAAGCCCCAGCAATGAATTCTGCGTGACATCCCTTCGATCGGACCAATTTTTAATTTGTGTGTTTCCATGCGTCCAATTTGAAATACTTTTAATTTCATTTGAAATCGCAGCATAGTCACTGGTTGTGTGATTGATGACGGCATCGACAATAACCTTCACGCCATATTCTTCAGCCGTCGCACACATTTCTTTAAACTCTTCCTCGGAACCCAAGTACCTGTTGCCAATCTGGTAAGAGGTCGGCTGGTAAAGCCAATACCAGTTCCCCATGCTTTTATCTCCATTATTTCCTTCCTTTACTTGATTAATAGGAGACGTCTGAATGGCAGTATATCCTGCATCATGGATATCCTTCATATTATTTTTCAAGGTGTTGAACGACCAATTCCAAGCATGAAGAATGGTCCCGCTCTTTATTGATGGCGCTGTATATTCATTTGATTGGTTCGCGGTCTCTGCATTTACAGCCACCGGCCCTGCCAGAATCAAATGAAACAGCAATAATAATCCAGCGAATAACGGCAGTAAAGAGGTATTTAATCGTTTTTTAGACATTCTGGACACTCCTTATTTCATTTTTCATTTCTGAAGACTTACTGCGGAGTCAGAAATCCCTCTTACTCAATCCTTCCACTTCCTCCTTTCAGACGAATGTGAAGACTGGAGAATTTTGTTAACGCTTGCATTTTAAACTATCATACTCTCTCTATCAAAACAACTTGATAGAGTCATTTCCCAAACAGACATCTCGAGCCATTTTACATTCTTAAACAGCAAGTGGAGATATTGTCTGATTTATGAACAAAAAAAGAAACCATCTCTATGATGATTTCTTCTTAAACTCCTTTTTTACCGTTCTTCTGTAAGACAGCTTCACGATTCCGAATCGAAGCAGAAACAGAACGCCGCCGCAGACGATAAATAGGAGAAACATTTTCAGCCAAGCGAAGAATGTATGGGGAACTCCCCTGTCATACATCGTAAGCACCACTACCGCAAAGGCGACAGCTATTGATTCTATGAACTGCTGCTTCACCCGTTTATGCAGTTCTTCCTCGGTGTCTATTCTCGGCATCAGCATTCCAGAAGCTGATGCCCTGATGCAGTAATATAAGATGATAATGAACAAAAACACAAGGCTCGAGACCCATTCTTTAAACGGAAATTCAAACATAATGCCGCGGATGATCACATCCAGGAGCGCAAACGCCCCGGCTAACTTGCCGATATCCGACCAGATCTTTTGTTCTTTTTCTTTTACTCTCTTATTTTTCCCATTCACGCCTGAAAGTCTGTTATGCAGATTATTCATGACCTTCCTCCCGCACTTTTACGAATGGCTTATGGCTTACATGTTACAATAACAGCCTGCGCTTCTGCAACGAATAAATGAAAAGCCCGCCGTACAAGCCGGCGGGCAGCAATGTTTAAAACGGCCCCCAATTGATCAGGACACCGATACAAATAAACACAAGCCCGATTAAGAACCAAATCAGAGCGAGCGGCAGCATAAACCGAAGCCACTTGACGTACGGAATTCCGCTGGCGGCAAGCACTGCCATCAAAACGCCGGACGTCGGGTTCACACAGTTGACGACCCCTTCTCCAAGCATAACCGCTTCCACCGCGACCTGTCTCGTGATGCCCATCAAATCAGCGAGCGGCGCCAGAATCGGAATGAACACAACCGCTTCGCCCGATCCTGAAGAGATGAGAAAATGAAGCAGAGCGCTGGCGATATACATGCCGATTGCGCCGGCCATCGGACTGAACCCGTCCAAAACCGAAGCCAAAGCATTGACGACTGTATCCAGCAGCTTCCCATTTTCAAGAATGACAGAAATGCTCCGCGCCACCCCGACAATCAGCGCACCGTATACAAGGCTCTGACAGCCGGTAATAAAAGTTTTGGCAATATCGTTTGCCGCAAGTCCTCCAATGAATCCGGCAAGGACAGAAATAAAAATAAACGTCGCAGCCATTTGGGAATCTGACCAGCCGAGCTTCAATGCGCCGTACAAAAATCCGATCAGCGACAAACCCGCCACTCCCAAAATCAGCTTATGGCGAACGGTAAACGGCACAGACTTATCTTCTTCTTGATTCGCATCGCTCAATCCTGCCGCCGGGAACCAGTTTGTGCCTAACACACTGGCATCCTTTGATTTCTTTAATTTTCTTGTATACCAATAGATATAAATAATAGAAGACACCAAAAAGCATAAGTATATGACTACACGAAGGCCGATCCCCGAAAACAGAGGCAGCTCCGCAATCGATTGCGATAAGCCAAGCGGAGACGGTGATAAAATGGTAGAGTTAAACCCGGCATAGCAGCCAATATAAATAACAGCCGCACCCGCGACCGCATCCCATTTTAAGGAGCGTGCGACAATAAGGCCGATGGGGATGAATCCGATCACTGAATTCACGACAATTCCAGTCGTTCCAAGAATAGAAAACAACGCACCGACAATACAAATAAATAATAATTGCTTTGTGCGGAACTTGCTGATGACATTGTAAATCAGTCCGTTGATGGCACCTGTTTTTTCTAAAATAGCGATCGTGCCGCCTGTGAATAAAATCAGAAAAATAATAGGCGCTGATCCGACCATTCCATCCTGAAGAGAAGTGAAAAAGCTGATCAGGCTGACCGGAGACTGTTCAATTGAATGGTAGCTTCCCGGCACCGCAGTGGTAACCTCCCCCTTCGTCACACGGTCAAATTCTCCCGCCGGCACAATATACGAAGCAACGGCGCAAATGAAAGCGATGATAAATAAGAGGACATAGGCGTCAGGCATGTTAAAGGCGGTGCGTTTTTTCTTTGGCTGTGTTTCGGCTGCTGGCATACTCATATTTCGATTCATCCCCTCTTTTAGAAAATATCTATTATTCTGAAAAATATAAATATGTGCTATATTATAAACAGCCTATCTACCTGTTTCAATATAAAAAAAAGGAATGAAGGAGGTTTTTCTTCCCATGCAAAAACTCTCAGAAGAAATGAAACAAACCGTAATGCACATCTTTGAACATCTTCACGCCAACCCTGAAGTCAGCTGGAAAGAATATGAGACAACTGAATTTCTTAAACAAAAACTCGAAGATGCAGGGTGCCGCACGCGCACGTTTCCAGATTGTACCGGAGTTGTCGGCGAAATAGGTTCGGGTTCGCCTGTTGTAGCTGTCCGCGCTGACATTGATGCATTATGGCAGGAGGTCAACGGCACATTTCGCGCCAATCATTCCTGCGGGCATGATTCGCATATGACAATGGCTTTAGGTACGTTAATGCTGCTGAAAAAACAGCCGCAGCTTCCGAGCGGAACGATACGTTTTATCTTTCAGCCCGCAGAAGAAAAAGGCGGAGGCGCTCTGAAAATGATAGAGGAAGGCGTGCTTGATGACGTCGACTATTTGTATGGCGTCCATGTCCGTCCAATTCAGGAAACCCAAAACGGACGCTGCGCCCCATCCATTCTGCATGGGTCAAGCCAGCACATCGAAGGCACAATCATCGGAGAGGAAGCTCATGGCGCACGGCCGCATCTTGGCAAAAACAGCATCGAAATCGCGGCATTTCTCGTCCATAAGCTGGGGCTGATTCACATCGATCCGAAAATCCCGCACACTGTCAAAATGACAAAGCTTCAAGCCGGCGGCGACAGCTCCAACATCATTCCCGGAAAAGCGACCTTCAGCCTTGACCTGCGGGCGCAAACAAATGAAGCCATGGAGACGCTGATCGCTGAAACAGAAAGAGCCTGCGAAGCGGCTGCCGCGGCATTCGATGCGAAAATTGAACTTCACAAGGAACACAGCCTTCCAGCGGCAACACAAAATAAAGAAGCTGAAGGCATTATGGCTGAAGCAATCACAGACGTTATCGGAGCTGATCAGCTCGATGAACCGCTTGTGACAACCGGCGGCGAAGACTTTCATTTTTATTCTGTGAAAGTGCCGAACCTTAAAACGACCATGCTTGGCCTCGGCTGCGGACTTCAGCCAGGACTCCATCACCCGCATATGACCTTTGACAGAAACGCGATGTTTACCGGGATTCACATTTTAGCAAACGCCGTGTTAAAAACGTTCCAAAAAGCCGATACACTCGCATCAGCCAACGCTTCTTAAATCAAAAAAGCAGCCTGCGAACAGGCTGCTTTCTTCATTATTTCTTTAGATCTTCAATTGAGTTGACGTTTTTCATATATTGAGGCACAACAAGACCCATCTTCACGCCAGTTATACTGACGCCTACATCATCATATTTGCCTTTATATTTGACAGCGTATGGTTTATGGGTATTCGGCAGCCATGCGGAAAGGGATGCGTCCGCGCTTCCCGTCGCAATCGCCGTCCACATCGGACCAGCTTCTACCTGAGTGAGTTTCACGTCATAGCCCAAGTCTTCTAAGACTTTGCCCATAACGTTTGTACTTGCAATCTCACTGTCCCACGCCACATAGGCAAGGTTGATTTTGTCTCCCTTGACCTTTTGCACGCCTTTGGTCCACTCCGCGATTTGATCCTTGTGCTTCTTCACATACTCAGCAGCGGCTTTGGAAGGTTTCTCGCCTTCTTCCACCTTGATCATCACTTCACCCATGTCGTCTTGCGTCCATTTAAACTGGCTCAGAAGCTTAACGGCATTCGGCTGTTCTTTGCTGAAGCCTTTTCTGGTGATCGTATGAATCTCCTCAGCACTGCCGTAAGTTTTTTTCGGATCATCGAGATATTTTAATTTATATCTGGAGAACATCCAATGCGGTGTCCATCCTGTGATAATAATTGGTTTCTTACGGTCGTATGACTTTTTGAGCGTAGCAGTCATAGCAGCGCTTGACGATGAAATCAGTGTCCAGTCGTCCAGGTTATAATCCTTCAACGCTTGATCAGTCAGGCTCATAATACCTGAACCGGGGTCAATCCCGATGATCGTCTTATTCACCTGTTCAGCCGCGGACGCATTTTCGTCGTTTTCTTGTCCGCAAGCCGCAAGTGAGAGTGCCAGCATGGCGGAAACACCGATACCGATGATTTTTTTAAACATCAGGCATTCCCCCTGCTTTTCTTCTTCACTTTAATATTTTGTGTAATACGGTCGAGCGTAATCGCAACGATAACGATAGCGATACCTGCTTCTACACCGACCCCTGTTTTCAGCTGTGTAACGGCGCTGTATACTTCTGAACCTAGTCCAGGCGCACCGACCATTGCTGCGATAACAACCATTGATAATGCAAGCATGATACTTTGGTTGATCCCGGCAAGAATGGTTTTTGTTGCAAGCGGAAGCTGAACCTTAAACAAACGCTGAGCTGTTGTAGAACCAAACGCTTCAGTTGCTTCAATCAGATCCGCAGGCACTTGTTTAATACCGAGAACCGTCATACGGATTGTCGGCGGCATTGCGAAGATAACAGACGCAACAACACCCGGCACAACACCGATATTAAAGAAGAAAATTGCCGGCAAAAGATATACGAAAGCAGGCATTGTCTGCATTAAATCAAGGATAGGCGTTACGATACGGCGAACCGTTTCTTTCTGAGATGCCCAAATTCCGATCGGCACACCGACTACAATCGAAATAATGACGGACGTGACAACCAGCGCTAACGTTTGCAGCATTGGGTCCCAATATCCTAAATAGTCAATAACGAGAAAGCCAATTAAAGTAAACAGCGCAATTCCTCTCGTACTGATCCACCATGCAAGAGCTGCGAAAATAATCGTTAACAAAATAGAAGGTATAAATCCAAGCCCGCTTACAATCCCGTTTACAAAAATGGCCAAGCCATTTGCGATTCCATCGAGGAATCCGCCAAACGTTATCGTAATCCAGTCAACAAAACGGTCAATGATGTCTGCTAAAGGTATTCTAGGCAGTCTATCCAATTTACTTCACCTCCCGTACAGAAGGATCTTGTGTTTGCTCAGCAGTGCCTTCAACATTGATATAATCGTTATTGCCCGCAAGTGCGCCAATCAGCGCGCCTCTTACGACAATCCCTTTCATTCTTTGCTTTTCATCTACAACCGCAATTGGAATATTCGCGTCAGACACAACGTCAAAAATCTCAGTCAGATACGTATTCTCTGGTACAGTCGTAAATTCCGTATTCAAGATATCCTGAAGGGATAAATCAGACTCGGCTGCTTTTTTCGCATCTGCTGCGTAAATGACACCTAACAATTGTTTCTGTTTATCGACTGCATAAATAGATGAAATCCCTAGGTTTTTCATCAGTGTTAACGCAACGCGAGGCCCTTTATCAATCCGCACCGTTTCAGCGCGTTTCATAATGTGGCCGGCAGTTAATACTTTAGACAAATCAACGTCCTCAACGAATTTCTCAACATATTCGTTGGACGGATTCATGAGGATTTCTTCCGGCGTGCCGATTTGAACGATGTTTCCGTCCTTCATCAGCGCGATTCTGTCGCCGATGCGAAGCGCTTCATCCAGGTCGTGCGTAATAAAAATAATCGTTTTTCCGACATTATCATGCAGATCCAAAAGCTCATCCTGCATGTCTTTACGGATTAATGGATCAAGCGCACTAAACGCTTCGTCCATCAGAAGGATGTCCGGATTATTCGTCAAAGCGCGGGCAAGGCCGACACGCTGCTGCATCCCGCCCGAAAGCTGGTCAGGGTATTGGTGTTCAAATCCTTCAAGTCCGACAAGTTTAAGCGACTCAAGCGCTTTTTGCTGGCGCTCCTGTTTGTCTACACCTTGAAGCTCCAGTCCGTATTCTGTGTTTTCAAGTATCGTTCTGTGCGGGAACAGAGCGAACTTTTGGAAGACCATACTGATTTTTTTCCGGCGGACTTCCCGGAGCTGGTCTTTAGACATATTTGTTATCATGTCACCATCAATGTAAATTTTTCCGGCAGTCGGTTCAATAAGCCGGTTTAACAGCCGTACTAAAGTTGATTTACCGCTCCCTGATAGACCCATGATGACAAATATCTCACCATCATATACATCAAAATCTGCTTGGTTAACCCCAACGGTTGATCCGGTTGCTTTCAGGATCTCTTTTTTATTTTTTCCGTCGGCAAGCATTTGAACTGCTTTCTTGGTTTGTTTCCCAAAAATTTTAGAGACTTTCTCGACTTTTATCTTAATCGGTTTCTCATCTACACTCATATTTTCCCTCCATATTAAGCAATCTTTATTACCGTACCATTTATGTAACAACACACACAAACCGCATATTCTCTTTTATTCTGTACCATTTCATGATAAACATCCCTGTGACCCCAAGACCTTATTTATGCTTCTAAATACTCGGTAATCCTCCTTTATTATTGTATTTTACAGGTAAAATTAAGCCGTTTTTAAATTGTAAACGCTTTTATTGAACCAAAAATCCTTCTTCCTCTTATGACTTCAAGATCCTTTACTGGAAAAATAAGTTGCTTTTTCATCTCTATGTAATGTATTATAGTTTCATGACTATGAAACAATCAGAAGACCATATCAGAGCTCACATATTCAAAGCATTGTCTGACGAATCCAGGCTTGCAATTATTCGTACGCTTTATTACAGCGGAAAAGAACTCAGCTGCGGTGAAGTAGGTGAAAAATGCAATATCGTCAAAACCACAGCATCTTATCATTTCAAAACGCTGCGTGAAGCGGGATTGACTGCAACGCGAAAAGATTCACGGACAAAATTTGTCAGGCTGCGTGAAGACACCTTTCAAACATACCTGCCTGGCTTTCTGGAGACCCTCTAAAAAGGGTTTTCTATATACATATCTGTTTCATAGTTTTAAAATCAAGAAACTATAGGAGTGTTAAAAGGTTTACCGATTGCTGCGGCACATATTCTTTATGTGCTGAAACAGTTCCATGAATCCATCTTAGCCGCGCACCTTTTGACCGGTTACAGTAATTTTCAACTGGTCCTATCGCATACATGCATGCTGAACTGATCATGGTCAGCTGAGACTTTTAAACGAAAGTGCAAAAATCGGCATATTCGGAAGGCCGTTGCACCTCGGTACGCTGTTATCACATGAATGTTTCCATCTGGATCAACTTTATAACACACGCTTACTTCCACACTCACACTGATCGGGAGCTTGTATGTGAATACTATACTGACAAGCTCTCCTTGTTCTTTTAGCTCTATATGCGAACACTTTCTAGCTATGCTTGCGACAAGCCACCCGCCTGAATGAAATGCCTGTGAATAGCCTTTATCTGCCCAGCTTTCTTCAATAAAAGCTGCACATGAATGCAGTATTCCCCAGGCTGGTTCATTGACCCTTCTGCCCATTAAAATGGGACAAAACGAGTGCTTTGCGCTTAACATAAATGTCAGTTTTGTTTATAAACACTTTTGTGCCTTCATGGTACAAAACATAATGCAGTTCAAGGCCAGACATATCCGAAAAAAGCTACTAATTTTGTATCTTCACTTCATTTTTTTTTCGGCAATATTGATGTTCTGATATAGGAACTTCACTTCCTGCATTTTCGATGACAGCTTCCGGTCCGCCGTTACAATACCGTTTCCGCAGAAATTGTAATCCGTCGACCGGTCCCCAAAATCGCCTCCGTATGCCAGAAACCCCTTGCCGTAGCGGTCTATTTTACCAGTGACTGGTCTATGAAGTCCCGTATTAATTCACCTTGGTACATTGAATATTTATCCTCAAGCTCTGTGTATTTGTGCATGCCGTCGAGCGAGTTACCCATTGCATGTATGTATTCGCAGCTAATGTACGGCTTATCCAGTTTATCCGGCTTGTCCGACAGATAGGCTTCAACGTCCGTCGGCTTTGCAACATCCGGCTTTCCATGTCACTTGTATCATTGTAGTCGCGGTTATGGAAAACCCCTTCGTAATGACAAGGCGCCCCGGATCAACAGACTTAAAGTACTTAGACACCGATAAAATCACTTCACCGACATAAGATTCATTGCCGCACGAACAGTTTAAAATAGACGGATGATTTTTATCCCGTTCAAACATGGAAGTCGCGCGGTCCAGACGATATCCTACCACACCAGCTGATTTCCGGGAATATTCCACGAGGGCTCTACTTCCCCATTTTTCGCCATGACCCGTGCGTTTCAAGGTTCATTTCATCAATGACTCATATTACATATTCATCACAAAGATCACACCATTCACTCTGATTTGGATAATGAGACGTGCGCACAGCATTGATATTATTTTATTTTAAAGTCTTAATATCCCACAGCATATCTTGCTTTGTAATGGCCTTTCCTGTTCTGCAGTTAAATTCGCGGCGGTTAACGCCCTTGAAGATAATCCGCTCACCGTTTAAATACATAACATTTTTAATCATTTCAAACTTTCGGAAACCCACTTTTTGTGGAACGACTTCAACGAGATCTCAATTTTGAGCAAATAGCTTAAAATAAAGTGTATATAGATAAGGGGTCTCCGCACCCCATTTCTTTGGATTAGGAACTGTAAGAGCAAGAGAAGGTTTTTCTCCTAAGGAGGCACCTTCAAAAAGGAAAGATCTTTTATGGTTCCATCTGTATATGACGCATCTAAATCCACCTGAATATGTAAATCACTTACATGGATATCAGGCGATACAAATACACATCACGAAAAATGCCTAAAAACCGTCAAAAATCTTGATCCTCATACCAGCTGCCAATGCTTCTTTGGTACACTGCCAGCTTGTTTTCCCCTTTCTTTAAAAAGGACATGAACTCAAATTCGGCCGGCGAAATGAATCCTCGCTATAACCAACAAATTCACCGTTCAACCAAACAGAAAAAGCCGATTCTACTCCCTGTAATGAAATATATAGGGCCTGTTCTGCATGTTTTCCGGCACTTCAAAGTATTTTACATAACTGCCGACCGGGTTATCGTCTTCTGGAATATGAGGTGGGCGGATATCATGAACACCGTCCCATGGATACATCGTTTTTACAAATTGCGGTTTTCCATACCCTTGCAGCTGAATATGCCCCGGCACAGTGGTATCTCCCCAGCTTAAGCAGTTGAAATCAGTATGATAGAAATACTCCGGACGAATTGAAGGGTTTGTAGCATAATGAAATTTCCAACTTACATTTAGATCATACCTTAATGGCATTAAGGCAAATTCCATTGCTTCCTCCATAGTTTCATAATATGAATGATTGATCAGAGAGTTAATATTAGAGGCACAATGGAAACATGCAACTGAGAAAGATTATGAAGAAAAAATAAATCAATTAGAAGAAAACAGTGAAGGTGTTGAATAATAAATGAATCCCAATAAGCTGCTTTCTTTCAAACGAATAAAAATAGCACTGAACAAAGTGTAATACATTTGTTCAGTGCTATTTTTTAATTTATAAGCTTCCAAAAAGCCATGTCATCCATAAGTTCATACCTATTTTTAGTAACAGAAGTGACTAGACTTTTATGTTTTTGAAGCTGTGCAATCTTGTTTACGATCTGCTCTCCTTCTGCTTGGCTCTCAGGATTAAAGATCGCCTGTACCTCTTTTTTCTTAATGGTAGGCACTCTGTGTATGACCCAAGTTAAGATATACTGTGCATAGTCGTTGCCCGTAGTTGCAAAGTGGTCTAAGAATTGAGTGGACAGAATTACTCCAACACCATATTCCCTTCCCTCTTTCATGATTTTCTTTAAGGAAGAAAAATTTTGACTTAGGAAGTTATCTGCTTCATCAACAAGGATCATTTTTGTTAATTCACGATAATCACCCTGAATCGTACTGTGACCCTTAGTGGACATTTGGGAATAAAAAGTATCTAATGTAATGCCAACGATAAGGTTTTGAATGTTTGGATCGTATCCTGCCAAATGTACTACAGTGACTCCCTGAACCATATCATACAATGATTTTGTATTTTCACTATCTGGTGAAAAAATTTCAAAATCATATATTTGTTTTAAAGCCGCATACATGCTGTCTTCTTTAACATCTTCTCGGTCCATTAGCCGCTCAAAAACACTATTCATAGTAGGAGGCACCATGTCCCAGGTAGACATATTTGCCTTATGAATACCGGCACGTGCATAAGCTTCAATAATTAGGTCATTCAATAATTGTTGTTGTTTTATACCCAAATTAAATGCATTGGCTATTGTTTCTTTTATCGTATTAGCTGTATGAAGAGGCAGTAACGGTTTCGCCTGCTTTCCTCTGTATAAGGCCAATGGATTGAATGGAAGGTGGTAAGGAGCATAAATAGTAGCATTTGTTGCTGCCACAAAGTCATCTTTAATATAGTCACCCTTGTAATCAAAAATCAATATATCAATAGGTGTACCGTTCACGTTAGCGGCTGCACCATCATGCAGCTGTTTGATAAGGGCTTTCGTAAACTGTGTTTTACCCGTTCCCATTGTTCCTATAATCCCCGTATTTGTATGCATGATTTTACTTGTTGTCGTAGGATACCAATTCAATGGTTCATTGTTACTTATAGAGCTTCCAAACAAGATCCTTAAAGGTTCTTCTTCAGGAGATGGATCAAGTACAGGGATTGGTGGTACAGCTTCAGGTTCTGTCTCCTCCTCCCTATCTTTCTCTAGGTTTGTTATATTTTCTCCAACCTCGATAATGTCCTCTAGAAATGTTTTCAATAAGAGTGTTTCTGGGTGATAGTCTTCTTGAGATTCATGGATTCTGCTAAATAATTTATCCATAGGAAGTGTTAAATATTCATACCCATCTTGTTCGGTCAATTTGATAAGCAAAGTGTCCGATTCTCTTCCCGATTTTCTAAAGTGATTATCTGTTTCAAATGATATAACTGCTCCATTTCCAATATAAGATGATAGTTCATTTGAAAATGTATATTCTTCATTTAGTAACTTCGTTAGTACTTTTTCGCTTAGAAAAACATCCCATTCTTGATGCTCTAATACTCCGTAAATCTTCATTTTCTTTACATTCGTAATCGCTAATTGTACTAAGAAATCTTTGTATACAGAACTTTTAAATCTATTTTCTGATAAGTAGGTTTCTAAAGCATCGGCAGTTTGAGACACTTGTTCCTTGGCTTTCTCAATAATTCCTGTCTTATTTTTACCAATTTTAACTTCTATCGGATATAGATGAATTTTAATTTCCCCATCTAGAATCTCAAAACCCATTAATAGTAAATCATCATTTACTGATCCTTTAATACCTAAATTTTTTGCTGAGAATAAACCGTCTTTTTGATTTAACCCTACAGCACCAGAAACCCTTAAAATTTCTTCTAATGATAGTGGTACCCATATAATATTGCTATGTTGTAAATAGGCGAGTGAGAATTTTACAGCAGACAAAATACTGATCTTCTCACGTGGAAACTGTGAGCGGCTTCCAATCATTCGTAGTAACCAATCACCGTTTATGGTATTAAACAAGTTAATAATGTCTCTTGTTGTTTCCGAACTAACTTCCACTGATTTACTTTTCAGCATTTCTTCAATGATTAGTTTAAATTGATCCGACTTTTTTGTAACCGTGATAGCATCGTAACTACTAGAAGGTGTGTATTGATCACTATAATGAATAATTAATACGTCTTCTTCCCCTTTTGCACCAAAATAGTTTAAGTCAAATTTCGGTTCAATGAATGTAACCCAGTAAGAGGATTCGTATAAATGCTTTAGTTTTTTCTCACCTTGATTTGAGAAAGCTGTAACAATAGCTTTCCCTCTTTCAAAGGTATTTTGTCTTCCTGATGCTAATACTAAACTGTTATATAGCTTAATAACATCTAAACAAACGTTTCCTTCTTCTTTTAAATACTTTGTTCCGAAACCTGTACGATAAGAATCTCCTAAATATGTTGAAGTTAAAGAGGCAAACAGTCCAGATAAAGATAGACCTGTTCCAATCTTATCTGTTTGATCAATTGTCTCGTCTACATTTTCATCTGATTCAAAGAAAGAAATATGACAATAGTCGAATTCAGAGTCATGGTAACTTTTTTTATAAAATTCAACTTTAGTTCTGAAAGCATTTAAAATGTCTTCTGCAGCGTAGTTATCGTTTTGGAATTTTAATCCAAAATACGATTCAATTTCTTGTATATCATCATAAAATGATAATTCCTCGAAAGCATTAACAGTATTGAAATTATCATAAATAGTAATTTCAATTGGGGTTAAATCTTCCAAACCGCTTTTTTTCAACTCTACCATGTAATAATTAAAAATCCCTAGTAAGACCTCTTTGCAATCTCCTAAATTAATAATATTAATTTTTAAAGGAGCGTTTTTATTTAACATAAATAAGTAATGATAATGCTGTTTAAACTCTTTTATTTTGTCTGTCACAAGCTTAGAAACAAAAGAAGAAGAAAGATTATTTCGAGGCCCTTTGTAATCGTAATAATAAATCCATTCAGGTGAATGTCCTTGATTGACAGCTTTATATATTTTGTTTTCATGATAAATATAAGGAACCAAGTATGTCGCAGATAACCGTCTTAATATTTCTGGTGGAATTTCTGGATCTGTGACCCGCTTCACCAGAAGATATTTGTGAACTACATTAATTGGATGAAGTGGTGAACACTTCACAGCATGTAAGCTGTCTCTATTTTCCAATACACCTAACTTACTTAAATCTTGATGGCCAGTTGAGAGAGAAAAACCTTCTTCGATCTCATTTAAAATTTCAAAAAACGTCTCAATATATACCCTTGCTAATTCTGTAATTTCATCGTTCCAATAGGTTAAGCTAGGCAGAAGATTCCTTGCTTTGAAATAGCTTAAGTAGTTCAAATAAGCCTTTTCCAATTTTGCCGGTGCGTCTAATCGTTTTTTTGAATATAGTCCATTTTCCTGTTCTAGGCATAAGGCTTCTTCTTCTATGAAGCGCTTTTCCTCTTCTAGGTTACGGAAAAATTCTAGGTCATCAATTATATATTCATCATTCCCTAAAATTACTTTCTTTGTTTCTTGTAAGTAGAAATGTTGCTTCTGTTTCCATTTTAACTGAAAAGCTTTGTTTCCATTAATTTTCTTTGATTCGACTTTCTCACCAAGAAAAGCGATAGGAAATTCTACGTTGTCCACTTTTAACAAGACAATTTCATTATCTCTTTGGAAGTAATCTTCAAGAATATTAAATCTAACTTGTTCATTCAAATTGGTCCGTACCTCTTCGCCTTCACCATCAGCATCCACTTGAATTTCTTTTTCTTGTTCTGCTCCATTATTAAGAACAAGCTTTTCTCCACTGTATAATACTTTAATACACTGTATGTTTCTTTTTGTATCAATTTCAACTAAATAATTTAATCGGATAGAATCTAAAAAATCGCTAGTAAAAGGTACTACTGCTATTTTAAATTCAAAACTTGCTCCCGATTCTTTGTATAGAACTGAAATGAAATTTACTCTTTCAGATTCAAACCGGTGGGAAATTTTGATTTTCTTTCCAGAAATAGCTCCAGCATTACCGAGGACATTCTCCAAATTATCTTTCTTTAAGTACCTATCGAAACTAAAACTCAGCGAGATGTCCGTCACTTGAGAAGGGTTGAAAACAATAATATGTCTTTTTCTTTTCTTGGCTTTGCTCTCTCCTTTTCCTCTCTCCCAATACGCTAAACCCTCTTCTGTTTCTTTGTTGCTTTCTTCTATATATTCCGGCGGTACGACTTTCTTTTTGTTATCATGAAATTGCTTAATCTCTTTAAATTCAATTTTTCTCCAATCATTATTGAGGATTTTATTTATTCCTTCATCATCAAACTCTTTCTCTAAGTCATTAGACAAGTCTCCAAAACTCTCTGTTTCTTGAATAAATTTAAAAAGCTTATAGTTCTCACTTAATCTTTCTTCACGTGCTTTTTTGTCATAGCCCTCTAACGCTGCATCGTAAAATAATCCTAAATCTTGATAAGATTCCGGTTTAACACCAGCCGAAATAGCTGATAGTATATCTTCATATTCAAATATTGAGTAATGAAGATGGTTTATTATCTCTTCAATTTTACTAAAGGCAAACGACAGAACCGTTTTCGCAACGTCATCTAAATCAGATTCACTGATCGCTTTTGAAATAATTGATTCAATTGCTTTTCTTGATAAAGGCATACCAGCACGTTGAAGGTCGACTGATCCGCCCACAATGCTATCTAATGTTGTGTGATGGATAAAAAGGATACATGTTTTTTCAAAGTTGTTTTCCGATGTTCCCACTAAATTCCGTAACTTAGTCAAAAAATCTGGAGTGACCCCATTTAGAGTACTTGCCACAATGACATTAACCTCGTTTTTATGTATAGAAAATGATTGATACGGTTCATCTTCACCCCATACAAACTCATTATAAAGACCTTTTTCAGCTACAACTTTTTTTAATTCATTATATAGGTGTTCTACCTCGCTTAAATGTTCAAACTGTACATGGAACTTATCACCCGGGTTCAATGAGTTATTTTGAAAATAACTAACAATTTGATTCGAAATAAGTTTATAAAATATATTTGACATATTGCGCATCACCACTATCTGATTTTTTCTCTAAAATATTTAAACGCTCATACAGTAAAACTACTTGCTTTCTGGTATCACGATCAAAGTAAATTCCTCTTCTTTGAAGCTCTTTAAATAATTCCTTCAGAGACAGTTTCTCTTTATCCTTTATACAAATTCGAGTCAACAAAATTACAAAGTCTTGTGTTAAATTCAGTGTATATCCTAGAGAACCGCTTTTTTTTAAAAAATATGTTTTAGCTAATTCTTCATACCCTTCGTAATAACCTTCAGCAGCACGACTGCGGTTAGACGCTTTGAATTGGTAAGAAATAGAATGTTGAAGCTTCCTAACTTCTCTTAGTACAGGTGACTCTCCTTCTAAGAAAGGCAGCGGGGGCATCTGCTCCCAAATCACGTCACCTATATAACTTTTATAATCATTATGCCAAGCTTCTATATGGTCTTTTAATTTCTCTTGCTGTTCAACCGTTAGCTCCTGTAAAGAACGCTTAAACGATGTATAAGAGACAGGATAGTCATTTAAACCATTTACATGATTTAACATAATCGTACAGTTAATATGAGAAAATAAATTAGGCAGTTTTGATGAAATCATTTTCCACCCTTGCTTAAAACTATCTCTCGTTTTAGAACGTTTCTCCCACTCTAGGTTGTAATAGACTGGAATCACTTGATCATGGCTATTTTTAAATAACTGATCAAGATTTAAAATAACTTGAGTCGTATAAAAAAAGTAATAATACAGCAGTAAATTTTTAAATGATTTTATAAGTAAATCTTCATGTTTTAATAAAAATAATAAATCCTCTTCAAAAACTTCCACAATTTCTTTCATGTATTTCACATAGCTTCCAGACTTATTATGTTCTTGTTTTAGATCTGGTAAACACTCATAAATAAGTCTTAACAATACATTCTCAGGTTGCTTTTCAAATGCTTTTTGAAATCCTTCTGTTATATTTTCACTTGAAAAAATAATGCTTAAAAACTCTCCGACTTTTCGTTCAGCATTATCCCCTTCTGGGAGATGGTTAAAGAATGAGGGGTGCGATAATACTAATTGATTATTTTCATCAAAAAACAATTCATTTATGATTACATTCAATTTTTCAATAGAGTCAGTTGTCACTTTTGTCTGGATTTTCCGGAAAAGTTCTTCCTTTTCAAAGACAGTATAGCCTTTATCAGTAATAGACCTTGAATAATTACCTAGGACAGCATCGAAGTTAGAAATCTTATTATTTTTTGTTGAGTAAGGAAAAATTCTATAAGGACTTTGAACTTTTGCATGAGTTAGTCTTACCTTTTTTTCTTCATCCTTTTTTACTGCAAATTCTTTCTCAATACTTTCTCTGTTAAGGTTAACTTTTTCAATCATTTTACTTCTCCTTAAATTCATATCCAAACTCGTCCACTGTTAGGATATACTGTTTGGAATCTTGACTGACTTTTTCTCGAATTACAACATTATCTTGTTGTACGTTTTCTTTTATCATGCGGTCAGCAAAATTGGCGAAATTGATAAAGTTGTTTTTGTCCCTGCTATTTGGACGATATCCATTTTTCATTTTGACAATTAACTCAAAAAGATTAAAATCTATACTTATTGAATAAATTTGATCTGACCCCTCCACTTTAAATTTCAATACCATATAATTCAAGAACCTAGATAATCTTTCATCTAAATCCACTTCTTTTTGTTCTAAATGAGGTTTTATAACAATTTTTTGACTGATGGCATACTTTAGCTGATTTCTTCCAACAAACATATTGATTCTTTCTGTTTCCGTTTTTCCGTTCCAGTTGTAAATGGCCTCTATAACATCATAATATAGTGTTCTTAGTTCTTTTACGTTGTGGGTATTCCAATAGAATAAATACGTTAAAAACTTAGGAAATAAAGTACTCTGTTCATCTTCTCTCGCAACTCCAGAAATTGCCCTTAAACGCAGCAGTGTTTTCAGTATTAGTTCTCGACCTTCTTGTTTCTTATCAAATCCACCTACTGAATTGTTTAAATTTAGTTGTTCAAGAAGGCTTTCTGGTACAATATCTTTAGTTAAAGAGCTAATGTTATCTGTAATGAAAAATGAAATGATCCATTTATCTGATAGCTGGTTTCTCTTAGCCAAGGCCCCTAAAGTTTCTATAGGTAGAAAAGCTTCCGACCGTTTTCCAAGGTCAAATAATAAATTAGGCAACAAACTTTTGAGATAGCGTTCTCTTATTTCATCTTTGTTTTTATTATCTAACGCTTTAATAGCAGAGTCTTGTATATAATCAGGTACCAAAATGCGATAAATAAAGTCTAGAAACATACGTGGTGAAACGATCATTTTATACTTAATCATTAGCTCTGCAAGTAAGTAAACAATACTTTTTTGAACATCGCGATTCATCAATAATTCATAGTTTTTTACAACTGGACATTCATCTTTTAATGACGCTTCCTGACTGCATACCAATTTATATTTTTCATAAAACGGATTGTCTGGTGATTCAGCTGTGATTTTCTCAAATAATGCCTCTAAAAATCCTGATTGGACGCCATCCTTTGCTAATTCATACAAATGGTAATCACTCAAGTTAACAAATTGAAAACGCTCCTCGGATTCTTCACCACTTGAAGTCACACCTTCTTCTAAAATCTTCTTATCTTCCACGTATCTCTGTAATTCCATAAATTCCGAGCCGTACTCCGAGTGCAGAAAATTGTTTAGCGTTCCTAAGTTAATAGCCACAACAACATGATTCATATCATTTTGATCAATTGATAAATTATCATCCGTAAAGGGATTCAGTATGCTACGTAATGTTTCAATAGACGTTTTAGTTGGTGAAAAACTTTCTGTTGCATCATTATGAATAGTCACGTTATGAAATAGGCCTGGGTAGTTGTTTTTCAGATATGAAATAAGATGGGACTTCCCATCTCCAACACTGCCACACACCATTACCAAATGTGGACGTTTTTGTTCTCTTATTCTTTCCATTATATGAATAAGGCTTCTTTCAAATGGCCTTTCCACATGCATATATTGTTTAAATTTATTATATGACTCTATATTTTCAACTGCCTCTTTTGACGACTGCTTTAAACGACCTAATTCCTTAATTAGAGAATTTCCCATAAAGCCCACCTTATTATCATTTTAGATAGAAATTTAATAACAAAATTTTATTAATTTAATAATAACAAACTTATTTGTGAGTCATAAACAAGAAAACCCAGCCACATGCTTTTTTAATATATTTTTCATAGAATTTCTGTTATTCTTTATATAACGCATTAATATTACGTACGTAAAAAGGAGAATGAACGTGGAATTTGGGTTTAGTTACAACTTTCCGGCCTTGAGGGGAAAACAGGGTGGGAGTGAATATTATGTGGTCATGTGTCCTTTGCGCCTTATTCCAAAAATATTTCTATTCGATGAAGAAGAAATCTCACCTGAATATAGAGCACAACGCATTTTAAATAAGATAAGGATTCCCGAAATCACAAACTACATTGTTGAAAATCCGAACGATTACGTATTTTCATCTTTAACAGCATCTATTGATGGAGGTATTGAGTTTCATCCTTTTAGTAATAACCTTACAATGCAAGATTTGGGTCAACTCCAGATTTCGTTGGATGCTAAGTTTTTGATTAATGATGGTCAACACCGCCGTGCAGCCATTGAAGAAGCCATTAAGTTATCACCGGAATTAGGAAATGAGACAATATCTGTCGTTTTTTATCACGATTTAGGACTTAAAAAATCCCAACAAATCTTCTCCGATCTTAATCGTCACGCGGTCAATACTACTTCTTCCATTGGGATTTTGTATGATCATCGAGACCATTTAGCACTCGTGACGAAACAAATTGTAGCTGAAAATGAATTACTGACTCGGTATACAGATAAAGAAAGAGTTACGTTGTCAAAGAACTCACCAAAGATCCTAGCTCTTAACCATATATTCAATACCAATTGCCGCTTACTTGGAAAAGTAAAAGGAGACTCTCTGTCTGAAGACGAGATAAGCTTTTTAAAGGAATTTTGGAGTATGCTGTGTGCTACAATTATCGAATGGCAAAGAGTCTTTAACAAAGAACTAAGCCCGAAAGATTTGCGAGAAAATTACATCGTAGGTCATGGTGTCTTTATAGAATCTCTAGGTGTATTAGGCAGATATTTACGTGAATATCATCCTGATGAGTGGAAAGTCTACCTTAAAAATCTTGCGCAGATCGATTATAGCCGGACCAACATAAAAGATTGGCGCGGTAGAGCATTTGGCGCAAACGGCAGAATTCATAAGACGAAAGAGACGGTAACGTTAACTTCAAATAAATTAAAAGAATTTTTAGGTCTTCCACTTACAGAGGCAGAACAAAAAACGGAAGAAAAATTTCAGTTAGGAGTCTGAATATGCTTGATAATTTAATTGGAAATTTATTCGAACAACAAAATAACCAAATAGAGGAAACAAAAAAGCTTATTAAGGAAGTATACCTTTCTGATAATCGTCCTTGGGTAGTAGGATATAGCGGCGGGAAAGATTCAACCGTTGTTGTTCAACTTGTGTTCGAAACTTTAAGCGAACTATCTGTTGAGGAGTTACATAAAAAAGTGTATGTGATTTCATCAGATACTCTTGTCGAAACTCCCTTAATTATTAATTCGATTGATACAACTTTGAGACGTATACAAGAAGAAGCCTTAAAACGTGATTTACCTATTGAAACGCACAAAGTAAAACCACAGTACGAGCAGTCTTTCTGGTCAAATATTATTGGGAAAGGATATCCTTCTCCAAATCAGTCATTTCGCTGGTGCACGGACCGCTTAAAGATTGAACCGGCTAATGCATTTATTATGGACAAGGTTTCAAAGTTTGGAGAAGTTGTCATGGTCCTAGGTGTTCGTGAAAATGAAAGCCAAAGCCGTGATAATGTTTTAAAGTCTCATACAGTAGAAGGAAAAGAATTAATGAGACATACATCTTTAACCAACGCTTTTGTATTTGCACCGATCCGCAAGTTTAGTGTCAACGATGTTTGGGACTACTTGCTCTCTTATCCTTCACCATGGGGAAACGATAACCATGAATTAAATAAATTGTATCAAGATTCTAGCAGTGGTGAATGCCCTCTTGTTGTTGACAAAAACATTAAGGAAAGTGCTGGTTCTTGTGGCAATAGTCGTTTCGGCTGCTGGGTATGCACTGTGGTAAATGAGGATAAAGCATTAAACGGCTTTATTATTAGCGGTTCAGAATGGTTAAAACCATTATTAGCATTCAGAAATTGGTTAGCTTCTATCCGAGATGATCGAGAAATGAGAATGAAGTATCGCATGGGTGGACAAATTTATTTTAATCCGATTAAAACAGAAACTGGAGATGACGGACAAGAGTATGTCGTTATCCCAAAGAAATCACAACGTCCTAAACAATATATTGCTCTAGATAAATACACTATTGTGAAAAAAGAGAATTTAAAATCATATCTCGATGAGAATAATATTGATTTAAGCTCTTCATACGATCCAGCTATCTTAATTGAGGATGAGAACGGAGCTTACGGACAATTAGGTCTTGGCCCGTACACAATGGAAGCAAGAAAAGAAATTTTAAAGAGACTTCTAGAAGTTCAAAAAAACTTGCAACATCCTGAAGAAGAAAATTTTGAACTAATTAAAGAAGAAGAATTGCGCGTCATCCGACGCTATTGGCTTGAAAACGGAGATTGGGAAGATTCTCTCCCACCGATCTTCGAGGAAGTAATGGGTTACACCTTAGACTGGGAACAAGATGATCGGCCTTTATTTGATTCTGAACAACTCACGGATTTAGAGAGCTTATGTCAAAAACATAATGTGGATTTTAAATCGTTAAAGAAGCTTATTTCGTTAGAAAAAAACTATGCAGGATACAAAGTACGACGCGGTCTTATGCAGGATATTGAAAAAGTATTAAAACAGGATTACTTACACCTGTAATGCATCTGGGGGAAACTTATGTTAATTAAGGAATTACATCTAGAAAATATCGGGTCTTACAAGGACCAAAATCATTTTGATCTCTCACACCAATCATCCCAAAAGAATGTCACGTTAATAGGTGGAGAAAACGGAGCCGGCAAAACAACGTTTCTTAATTCGATTAAACTAGGCTTATTTGGATGTTATAGCTATGGTTATAAGACGGAAAACGATGAATATTACAGACGTGTTTATTCTTATCTTAATGCCCAAGCTAGAAAGCAAGAGCAATCCAGCTTTTCGATTACAATTGTATTTAGCGAAACCGAAAATTATATTACCCATACGTACAAATTTAAGCGTTCTTGGAAAACGAAAGGACAAGCTGTAAAAGAATATTTTGAAATTATGAAAGATGGACGCTTTTTGAACGAAGCTGAAACGGACATACAACGTTCCCGTCTTAGAGAACTATTTCCTCCAAAGTTATTTGATTTATGCTTATTTGACGGTGAAGAAATCTCTAGAATTATTATTGAAAACAAATTGGCATCTTACCTTCGAGAATTGTCTACAGTGGTTTTTAACCTAGACTTGTTTAATAGTTTGGAAGGAGATTTATTATCTTACTTAAAGCAGGAAATTGATGAAAAACAACTTTCTGCTCTAGAACAAGAGATTTTCAATTTACAAAATGAAAAAAAAGAAAAAACGCTATACATTATAAAATTGAAAGAACAAATAAATAAAAGTTTGTTAAGAATAGAAAAACTCCAAGAAACCTACGCTTCTATTAAGAAAGATTTTGAAACACACGGTGGGCTGGTAAAAGAAGAAAGAGACAAACTGAATGAGCAAATGCGTGCAATCGAAGCAGTACGCAAACAAAATTCAGAGAAGATCCGAGATTTTATTCAGACACTGTTACCATTGTATCTAAATAAAGATCTTTTAATAGCAGCAAAACAGCAAATTGAAGAAGAAGAAAAACTAGCCTTATATAATCAACTAGTACAAAAATTGACTGTTGAACGCCTTACTGAAGCGCTCCAAAATTCATCAAATAGTTTAATCAAAGAGCAATCTGCTACAGATTTACAGGAATTACTCCTTAATATGTTGAAACCAAATCAATCTGATGTCATTTATATTCATCGGGTCTCCCCTTCTCAACGGGCTGAAGTGGAAATGGTGCTCAATGCGATTGAAAAAGAAACATCAGAAAAATATATTGACCTAATCGACCAAAATAAAGAAATGCTTGTGAAATCGCAGTTATTACGACAACGGATGAATATAAATGACTCAGCTAATGAATTTATCGAAATGTTAAACCGGATGGAACAAATAAAAGCTGAAATCTTCACACTGGAAAAAGCGATCGAAGAAAGTAGAAGTGAATTAGAAGATAAAGAAAAAGAACTCTTAACACTATCACAATTAATCGAAGCAAAACAAAAGGTAGAAGAACAAGGTAATAAAAAACGAAACTCGTTTACCATTGCTCAAAATCTTATGAAGCTAAGTACAGAGTTTCAAAAGTTGCAACACCAAAAGAAATTACAGCAAGTTCAAATAGAAGCGACTCAAATGCTGAACAAATTAATGCGTAAACATCAATATATACCGGTTATCCGAATTAATCCTGAAACATTTGAAGTTACTCTTTATGATCAGGACCGGGAAATAATTTCGAAAGAAACCCTATCAGCTGGCGAGAAGCAGATTCTGTTACTTTCTTTAATCTGGGCTATGTTCAAATGTTCAGGACGGCGTGTACCTTTTATCTTTGACACTCTTCTTGGCCGCTTAGATAAAACACATAAACGAAATGTGTTAGTAGACTTTATTCCTTCTTGTGGAGAGCAAGTTCTCATTCTATCCACCAACTCTGAAGTAGACGAAGATCATTATAAATTACTGAAAAACCACGTATCACATCGCTATCTATTAGAATTTAATACTGAAAAGAGAAAAACAGAGATTTCTCATCAATACTTTAAGTTTCAAGGTGAGGAGCAAATGATATGAGTAATCGTTTAAAGATTTCAAAGAAAACATCTGATAAATTGGCCGAGCTGCAGAGTTATACAAATCATACCCGTAATGTATTAGTTCGCTTAGCTGTAGGGCTATCAACTAGAGAAGCATCAATGCCAGATTTGCCTAATGATAAAGCAGGTGGGGGATTTGAAATCGATCGAAGTGTGTTAACAGGAGATTTTGATTTTGCCTATAAAACGCTTATTGCACAGCACGCTAAAAGAGAAATTTCAGATGAAGAATACTTCCCTATCCTATTTAACGCTCACCTTGAAAGAGGGATCGTTCTTCTTGAAAACGAATATAAACACGCTGGAAATAATGAAAAATTTCAAGTGAATTTACTTCGCTACAACGAGGAGTGAAAAGATGCTTTATTTGGATAACAGTGCTACTACGCAAGTATTACCTGAAGTAAAAGAAGCGATGTTGCCATTTTTACTTGAAGAGTTTGGAAACCCATCAAGCAAATACTACTCCTTAGCTATCAATGCTAAAACCGCTGTTGAGACAGCACGTCAAAACGTCTCTCGACTCGTTGGCTGCGATGAAGACGAAGTGATTTTTACAAGCGGAGCTACAGAAAGCAATAATTTTATACTAAAGGGTGTTGCCCACTCCTTCAAAGAAAATGGAAACCATATTGTCACGTCAAAGGTCGAACATCCTTCTGTTCTCGAAACATGTAAATATTTAGAAAGTATTGGATTTAAAATAACGTACTTAGACGTTGATGCTTTTGGAAGAGTAAGTACCGAACAGATACAGGATATTATCTTGAATGAGAAACCAATCCTTATTTCGATTATGTGGGGCAATAATGAACTCGGTTCTTTGAACCCCATTTCAGATATAGCAGCGATTTGTAAAGAACATGGCGTATTTTTTCATACTGATGCAACACAAGTAATCGGTAAAGTTGCTATAGATTTATCTGAAATTGAAGGGATTAACTTTGTATCGTTCTCTGCCCACAAATTTCATGGTCCTAAAGGAGTTGGGGTATCAGTTTTACGTAAAGATGATCTTGGTTTACCTATTCAGATCACTCCCCTCCTCCATGGAGGTGGGCAGGAAGGTGATATTCGAAGTGGAACTCTGCCGGTCCACAATATTGTCGGTATGGGGAAAGCAGCCGAGCTTGCAACAAAAACTTTAAAGCAAAACATTGAGCAATTACAAAAATTAGAGCAAGAGTTAACTTCTATCCTTTCAAGTAAGTTTGAAGATAAGATAAAATTTAACAATGATACTAAAGACAAGATTCCAGGCATCTTAAGCATTCAATTTAAAGGGATTAATAATGAAACGTTAGTACGTAATCTTGCACCAGTTGCCGCTGTTTCAACTGGTTCAGCTTGCAGCTCCAGTAAACCAAGTCATGTTTTACAGAATATTGGCTTGTCACTTGAAGAAGTACGATCTACTATACGCTTTTCTCTATCCTCCACTATATCACTAGATGAATTAGAAATATTTAAAAGCTTGTAATACACACAGGACATTCTTTCTATTTAGATGAGATGTCCTTTTTTTAGATATAAGAATCTTAACTTCTGAAAAAATACACTGAAATTTCTTTTTGAATCAATACCTTTTCCTATTTCTCTCAATGTTTATTTTAACTTCATTTAAGACTTCAATGTCGAATAAAAAGCTGTATTGTTGTTTTTAAAATCAGATTTTATATGGTATTCTCGAGAAATTCATCATACGGCAAACCATACGCCGCATCATGAGCGTATTTTGCTCCACAGAACCCGTTACATCAATTTTCCCCCGCAAACTGTTCGTAGCTTCCGTTTGAACGAAATAATCTTTGTGTATATCGCGTTTAATCTGATTACTTACGCCTTTAATAAGGATAGCTACCATCAAGGCATGAAAATTTTTAAACTGAATGCTTTTAAAACCTGCTTCATTTAATGTTTGATAAGCATAAGCCATCATATAGTAGATATTTTTGATTTTAATCACGAACAGCACCACGCAGTTTGCCAGCCCAGTGTTCTATTTTCGACTGGTTAATCGAACCAATATTCTTGAATCAACGGTATTAATTCATATTCTACAACGTCTGACAACCAGTCATCTTCCGCATCCCCGCTGGAAGAAAAATAACTGTGGCCAATGAAGAACCTTTTCCTAATGAAGGATCTCCTGCAATAACGTTATTCAAAGCCATTACGGTATTTATCATGCGGTCAAGCTTTTCATTCGCTAGACTTGCTTGCTTAAATTCTTCACTTTCAAAAGTAGGTTCAAACTCAAAAAAGCGAACCGGCGGCGCAGTGCGTAATAAAGCAGGGCAAGACTTCTGTCTGCTTCATCATGCCGATAATATAGACGTTGTCAAGAACGGAAAACTGCTGATCGGAATACAGCAAACGGAGTTCTTTTCCGCGTTTGTGGTTTTCAATTAACATTAATAATTCACCAAAGATCTTGCTCAGGTTACCGCGGTTTACTTCATCAATAATAAAGAAATAGGGCCGGTCATCAAGCTTTGCTTCTTTGCAAAATTGATAGAAATGGCCGTTGAATAAAGAAATCCCTTTTTCGGTAGGGCGGTTCCCCCCGCTGGATGGTCAGTGCTTATGCGCTCGGTTATGCGCTGTTTGCTTTGGCAGCCGGTCCGATCTCTGACCGCTTTAATCGGAAAACAGTGATGCTGTCGGGGCTTGCGGGCTTTATCCTTTCCACGTTTTTATGCGGCATCGCTCCCTCCTTTGCCGCCATGTGTGCATTCCGTTTTGCCGCCGGTGTCAGCGCCGCGTTTGTAACGCCTCAAATTTGGGCATCCATCCCTGTCATCGTCCATGCCTCAAAAGTGTTAAAAAGCATGGGGATTGCAACAGCAGGATTAGCGGCTTCACAAATGCTCGGGCTTCCGATCGGCGGATTTTTGGCTTCCTTCACTTGGCACACGCCCTTTTTCGTTCTGTCAGCAGGCTCGCTGGTTCTCCTGTTCATTTTGGCGGCGGCCATGCCAGATATTCGTCCTGCAGAAGCGGCAGCACACCGTTCATCTATAGTCAGCCCTTATCGTGAGCTGTTTTCACTGCCAAAAACATCGATGATCCTGCTTGCTTATTTTCTCTTTCAAACAGGAAATTTCGCCACGTTCAGCTTTCTCGGCACCTGGCTTTATGCAGATTATCATCTAACCGTATCCCAAATCGGCGCTGCGATGCTTGTACTGGGGCTGGGAAATATGCTTGGAAGCCTTATAGGAAGCAAAATTGCATCAAAGCTCGGAACGTGTAAGACATTAATCAGCGGCATGCTGCTGATGGGCGGGCTCTATTTTTCCCTTCCTTTCTTCCCTACCTTATTTATTGTAGAAACCAGCTTTTTTCTGACTTTCTTTATAGCGGGGATCATTTTTCCGTTAATGATGGGGATATTCCAATCCATTTCACCGAACGCGCGCGGAACGATTGCATCTCTTTCCAATGCGGCTATGTATGCAGGAACCACTGTCGGCACATGCCTTGCCGGACTCTTATATCAAAACACGCATCATTTTGGGGCTGTCACGGCGTTTACGGCGATTTTATTTGTCCTGTCTATGGCCCTTTATCAAACAAGCAGAAAAAACAAACCGCAAGCTGCCGGTTTCCATGTAAAAAGCACCTCATGATGAGGTGCTCAGCTTGTAGAGAAAACGATGTTTTTTCTACAAGCTTTTTTGTTTTGTGCTGTTTCTTTGGGTTTTCAGCTGATTTCAGAAACAGAAAAAGAGCTCCCACATACCTAGCTCTGCTTGGCTAGGTATGTGGCAATCTTCTTCATGTTCTGGCATGCGGCTGTGAGGAGAACTTGTTCGCTCACATTCCGTTTTCCCCTCAACCTGCAATAGCGAAGCCCATGCAGCTGTTTTGAATCTGCAAAGCTTCGCTCTATTTTTTCTTTTCTTTTTTTGTAGAGGTTTTTTCCTGAAACAGTCAAGCGATTTTGCCTGATCTTTTCTTTGTGGTCTTCCCATACATGACGGGTGATGACTTTCTGATGTTTTTTTGATTTTGTACAGTTTTCAAGAAAAGGGCATGAGGAACATGTTTCAGGATTTGATTTATATGACCTGTATCCTTTTCGGTCAGTTGTTGAGTATGTAAGTGTTTGCTGGTTCGGGCAAATATAACTGTCTTTTTCACTGTCATAATGAAATTTCCATTTTGGAAACAAGCCTCTAGTAGGGTGATATCGTCTATGGGCAATGACGCCAAAAATATGACGGTCAGATAATCCTTTACAGATCGGAGTCGTTAAATATCCGGAATCAAGAGCGACGGCTTCTACTAGAAAACCAAATCGTGCGATTTGATGATCCAATCGGTCAAGATAGGGCACAGAATCATGGACATTTCCGGACGTGACAAAGGCATCGGTGATAATGTTGTATTTGATATCCGTTGTGCGGTGATCTAAATAAAAGAAACCCTCCGGTTTATTTTCACGATATAGATATCCACTTTCCGGATCGGTTGTACTGTGGCGGATCTCTTTTTCAGCTTTCACCTCCTCTTTGATTGTTAATGGCTTTTTTTCCGTGTTCCTCCCGATCTTCTTGAATGGCTTCATTTAAATCCTTGATATAGTTTTGGGTATCCTGCGCAATTGTTTTTCTTGTGTATTTATGCTTGTTGGCATTGGCTTTCAGATGAGTGGAATCGGTGAATAGGACACGTCCGCCTACCATGTCATGATTGATGGCCTGGAGAACGATTTCATCAAAAATGTCTTGGAAGATGGTTGTATCTTTAAAGCGTGTGCGTCTGTTCCAGCTGATGGTGGAGTGGTGCGGAACTGGGTCATTTATGTTCAATCCGAGGAACCATCTGTATGCCATATTGTAGTAAATTTCTTTTTCGAGCTGTCTTTCTGAACGGATACCGTAGAGGTAGCCGATAAACATCATTTTGAATAAAATCAGCGGATCAAGTGAGGGGCGTCCTTTGTTTTCACTGTAGTAAGGTTTCACCTTTTCAATGATAAAAGAGAAGTCTATGTATTTATCAATTTTTCGAAGCAGATGATCCTCTTCGACAAGTTGGTCGAGAAGAACAAATTCGGCTGCGTTTTGAGAAGAATTTCTTGTGTGGAACATGAAAAAGACACCGTCCTTTTGAAGTCTTTCTTTTATTTTATTACAGGAGAATGAATATTTTAAGAAAAAGTAAAGGCTGTCGAGATTTTCTCGACAGCCTGAGCACCTCATGATGAGGTGCTTTTGTTATTCAAGCTCAGTTTGTTTCGTTTCTTTTCCCATAATCAAAATACACGCGACCGCCAGTAAAATGGCAATGCAAAAGATTGTAAAAATCACTGAAAACGAAATATGGCGGGCGGCGAGTGTTCCGACGAGCAGCGGGCCGAAAATGCCGCCGATTCTTCCAAACGCCGCTGTGGTTCCTGAACCTGTCGCGCGAATCGATGTTGGATATTGCTCCGGTGTATAGGCATACAGCACGCCCCACGCACCAAGATTAAAGAAGGACAACAGCATTCCAGCCGTCAGCAGCAGACCTAAGGAATCTGCCGTTCCGAAGAAATACGCGCTTCCCGCTGTTCCGATCAAATAAATGACCAGTATCCATTTCCGGCCCGCCTTTTCGATCAGCCACGCAGCCGAAAAATAGCCCGGAAGCTGAGCAAGCGTCATCAGCAGAACATATTCAAAGCTTTGAATCATGCTGAACCCTTTTAACAGCATCACACTCGGCAGCCATAAAAACATCCCATAATAAGAAAAGACAACGCAGAACCAGACGATCGACAGCATTACCGTCGGCCGTACATACTGTTTCGCCCAAACGCTTTTCACGTTCTCCCACACCGATTTCTTTTTCATAGAAAGCGATTCGTACTTTGGCGAATCAGGCAATCCTGTCCGCAAGTACAGCGCATAAAATGCCGACAGTGCGGTTAAAAGCAAAGCCGCCTGCCAGCCGAAGCTTGGAATAACAAAATAGGAAATAAGCGCCGCTGCCAGCCAGCCCACAGCCCAAAAGCTTTCGAGAAGCACAATGACCCGGCCCCGTTTTTCAGGCACAACCGCTTCCGAAACAAGCGTTGAAGCGACAGGCAGTTCGCCTCCAAGCCCCATCCCAATTACAAAACGCAGAATGAGAAATGCCGATAAGCTTGTGACGAAAGCTGATATACCGCTTCCGATTGAAAAGCATAAAAGAGTAATGATAAATACTTTTTTGCGGCCGATTCGATCAGCCAGCAATCCAAACAAAAACGCACCCACAGCCATGCCGATGGAATTTACGCTTCCGATCCATTTCATTTCTTCAGGCGAAAGATTCCACTCCACGTGGAGCGCGGCGATAATAAACGATAATATTCCGACATCCATTGCATCAAACAGCCACCCTAAACCGGCGACACCCAGCAGCTTACGCTGGGATATAGGCTGTTGTTTTCCCATAGCCAACACCTCTGATATGCAAAATGATTACCGTTTAAGTTTACACCTGTCTTTACACATTGTCATTACCTAATTGATGCCAATCAAAAACCCCGCTTATGATTCACAAGCGGGGGTCTTTTTATTGCTGTAATGCTGCTTTTTTAATATTATCCTGCAGCTGGGCAATTCGTCTTGCGCCCTCTTCCCGAAGGCGTTTGTTTTCTTCTTCGATTTGTTTTGTTTCCTGCATGCCGCTGACAATCGTGTTCCAGGAGGATTCGATCGTTTCTATATCAATGCTTGGTCTGCCGGCCATTCTGGCAATTTCAACACTCTGGTTCGAGATGTTCTCCGCATTGCGTTTCAGCATCTCATTTGTCCGGCGGTCAAGCTCGCTCATAGAGTCAGCCACAAGCTTTTGGCGTTTCACCGTAACAGCCTGAATAATGCCGTTTTTGAAAATCGGAATGGTGATGATAAAAGCGGAGTTAATTTTCCCGATCAGCTTAGCGTTACCGCGTTGGAGCAGTCGGATCTGCGGTGCGGTTTGAAGCGCCACCATTCGCGCCATATCAAGATCATACACGCGTTCCTCAAGCGCCTGAATGCCGTTGCGCAGCGTATCGAGCTGCATTTGCGCAAGCTGGTTTCCGCTTGCCGCTTTTTCTTCATATGAAGGTAGGATTGACTGCATCTCTTCCAGCTTCATTTGACCGGCAACAACGTATTTTTCAAGCTCCATGTAGTAGTTGATATTGTTTTCATACATTTCATCGAGTGTGTAGTTTGTTTTTGTCATCTCATCTTTATATTTGGAAATCTCAACGTTGATTTTTTCAATTTCTCCGCCGAGCGTCTGGTACTTTTTAAAGATTTTCTCAATCATGCTGCCGCCGCGTTTGAAGATTTTGGCCATCAGTCCCTTGGGCTCGTCAAAATCATTTTTGTCAAAGCGGTCCATGATTTTTCCAAGCTGAGTCAGCATTGTGCCTGAGTCTGTCACGCTTGTTGTTTTCATCATTCCCAAGATGCGGTCAGAGAACTTGGAAATTTCAACAGCCGGCTCCTTTCCATACTCCAGCAGCTCCATTTGGTTTTTCACGTCAATTTGCTGGGCGAGGCGCTGCACCTCTGGTTCCTGGCGGAGCTGCAGGCGGATATCGTCTGCCTTTTGCTGAGAAATTTCTTCGTTTTTATCGAGAACAAGCGGATTTTGATTTTCTGTTGTCATGCTTTTCTTCTCTCCTTACTTTTGGGTAATCGTTCTGAACAGCCTTTTCACGAGCGAAGGCTCTTTATAGTCCTGCTGAAACACCATGTCGTCCAGCCAGTGGATATCATACTGATCCTCTTCAATATAATGCTCAATGTCTTGATGTCCGGGAGGATTATAAATGACGATATCAATGCCGATTTCATTTAAAAACAGCAGGGCTGCGGCGTCTGATCGTGTGAGCTCACCGTTCATTTCCGTATGATACAGCACCAGTTTCGGAACAGTCTGCGCATAGTCGAACATTTGAATCAATTTCAGCAGGTTAGCGGGAAGGTTTGTTGTTTGTTTAAACAAGTAGATCTGAACATCCTTGACCTGTTCCTGATGCAATGCCTTCAGCCGCGGGTGTCTGCACATTCTCGAGATCGTTTTGGCGATCGCGGTCTGAATGCCTGCCGGAAGCTGTTTGTACTGCCACACATTGCTTGCGATCAGCTTGTCCGGATCGATGTTTCCTTCATGATCAAGCGCGTGGCTGTAATGAAATTGATAGTTTGATTTGATTTCTTCTGTTAACGGAAAGCTTCGAACCATTTCCGTTTCTGGATAATCCGCCATTGTATGAAGTCTGTTCCAATATTCTTTATTGTCCTTCGACACACCCATAATTTTGGCAAACACATTCGGAATATCGATCGAATGTTTATCGGCTTTGAAATTCGGGCGAATAAACGCACGTTCTTTCGCAATTAAAAACAGTTCATCATAGGTCGTTTTCAGCGTCACGGAAACCGGTGTGTGGTCTCTGAACTGCCAAGGCTTGTACAGCATGGATTCCTCGTGATTCAGCACATGCTCAATTTCCTTTGTCGATCGATACGCCACCGTTGATTTACGGTCAGGTTTTTCTTTCGGGAATGGCTGAAGATCTGAAACATCCGGAAGCTTTTCCGTGAAGCTTAGCTCCTGCTTAGGGTCAACGAGCGTCAGCTGATCGGTTCCCGCCGGATGGAACAATAGAACATCACAGCCGACAAGCATCAAATAATATAAGAAATACAGCTGGCTTTTCGTCGCGTCTCCATACCAGACCACCTTCGGCATCTCCCGCTCTATATCGGCTTTTTCCAGCCAAGGATTCAGGTGGTTCAAGGAAAACTTTGAAACATCAAGAAGCACTCTGCGAAAATCAGGATGATTCAGCCCCTGCTCATGATTTTCGGCAAAGGTATGTAAAAGCGTCATCAGTGCTTTTCTTAAATGGCGGTGCAGCAATGAATTGGAATGCTTCGCAATCAGCTGTTCCCCGTCCAGAAAGGCGACAAAGCGGCTGACCGAAAGGCCTTTTTCCTTCTGGTTGATGGAATGAATATGCTGAAGCGCCTGAAAGGTTTCGGGTGCAATTGTTTTATCAAGTGTTTCGCTCAGGACATAAATATGATCGTTTACAGAAAGTTCATACAGCTCGTTAAAGTAGTCGGTCTCATCAATGGGCGTGCCCAGTATTTGCCCGGCAAGCCTCGAAAAAGCAAGACCTTGTTCATTCTCATAGTGATCCCGCTCCGGCAATGGCTGAAACAGCATGCTTTTCCAATCACCATCGGCCGGAACAGCTTTATGAATGATTAGCTCTTCTTGTCTCATCATATCCTCCTTTCTGGTTTGTTTGTGTACATTACACGTGTTTTAATTTGGATATTTGCGATAAAACTGACGCTGTGATTTCTTCACCCGCCAGCATGCCGCTTGCAATCGTTTTGCGTAGTTCCGGATCGTGACTCAATACCTCGCCGTGCGCGGGTGCGATGCCAAAATCGGCTTCCCGGATCAGTTCAAGATCAAGCAGCGAGTCTCCAGCCGTATAGATTTCATCAAGAGAGAGCCTGGATTTCAGGTATTCAACTGCTTTCCACTTATTAAGCGGATTGGGAATAAAGTAAAGCTTCCGCCCCTGCAGAGATACTTGCCAGCCCTTATCGGCGCCCCACTCTTTCACAGCGGATATATCGATATACGGTATTTTTTCCTCATGTAAAATGAGATACACGAAATAGTGATGGGCGATTCGGGTTCTTTTTACCGCCTCTGATAAAGAGAGACCTGCGATTTCCCTCAGCATGGCCTCGATCGGCAGACACGACGCCAGCTCCTCTTTCATCAGCTCGTCCCACTCTTTCAGAGGCTCGCCGTCTTTTAAGATGCACCCGCCATTTGTTGTCACCGCATATTCCGGCACAATGTCCTGCTGGAAACATCCGATTCTCTTATACTGTTCGTTTGTACGCGTGGTGACGGGGATAAAATAGTGATCCTTCTGAATCTGATTTAAGTGCTCTTTTACGGCTGAGGAAATATAGGAAAGCTCCCGCCCATTTAATGTTTCAATCAGCTCAATCCCGGCTTCCTTATCGGGCGTGCCGATCATGTGCCTTGAATAAATTAATGTTCTGTCTAAATCGCTGGCAAACGCGTTCATAGGCTTTTCTCCGCCGGACGAATCAGCCCGCAGCAGCTGTAAGACATGTTCTCGTATTCTTCTACAGGCACTCCCCGATCCTTTGCCAGTAAAAGAATATGTTTCAGCGTTTCTTCAGCGCCAGGCTGAATCAGTATTTTCCAAGGCACTCTGCGAAGAAGCACACGGGTCGTTTCTCCGACACCAGGTTTAATCAGGTTCGTATTGCTGATGCCAAATTGCATTCGGATCGTCTCAATGGAAGCCAAGCCGTCCCAAGCCGGTTTCATACGTACGCGCTGCAAGCCAATCGCCAGACGTTCTGCTTCTTTAAAAATAGACGGAAATTGCTCGGCTATCGTTTCAATATAGAATACAGAAACATCCTCTTCGCTCAGCTCACGGTAATATTTCGCCCCGTGAAAATCATCCGGCCCGATCCATTTTTCATTTAAGACCGTGCGGCTGACAAGACCCGAGACCGTAGAGTTCAAGCAGGCACTCGGAATCAGAAAATCCTCCTTCGTTCCGTAGATGTCCGCGCAATCACCCGGATCGGCAAGCACCGCAATTTCTGAGGAAAGTCTCGTATTCCAGCGCTGGTTAAACTGTTCGATGGATCGATTCAGTTCTTTAGTAATAGCGCCTTTGCCTGTCCAGCCGTCGATAAAGGCGATTTTTCCGTCTGGATGATGCTTCAGCATATACTGCAAGGCGTTTTCATCAATTCCCCTGTCCCGAATAATCGATATGCTGTAGTGCGGAACTGAGACGTGATACTTCATCTTGATGTACCGTTTGATCAATACACCGATCGGCGTGCCCGCCCTTGCCAGACTGCACAAAACCATATGCTCACCGTGTTTGGCGAAAAGCTGCTCCGCTACAGCTCCGGCCGCTAACGCAACCTTCTGTTTACTATCTTCAAGCGAGGCATAAAACAGTTTCATATATTCATCTGTCGGCTTATATTCGATCGGCAGCATCTCTGAGTAATGGGTGCCGCTTTGGATCGAGCGTTCCCGTTCTTCCGTGCTTTTTTCAATCGAAACAGCGGACAAATCTTTTAATAGAAAGGTGACATCCTCCTTCGGATAGCTCCCAATCTGGTCAATTATCTCAGTCAATTCAGATCACGCCTTTCCTGAAAGGGTTACAATGTGGATATGCGGCACTTCTTTTTCTTTGAATATATGAAAAATTGGCTGTAACGCCTCATCCGAAACGGTCTTTTCAAGACAGAAAAAGACCTCGTCATACGCTCCGGCGGGGAGGTTATAGATAAAATGGCGAACCGCCTCATCTTCGGGATTCATAAATGAATAACCGTTTTGCACAGCATAGCCCGCTTTGACAACAGGGTGAATCGGGCTGCGGGTAGTAGAGTGATAGGAAATGGAGCCCTGAAGATGCGCTGCGATTTTCATAGGAATGTACATCAGCTCTCCCGTTCCAAGCACAAGCGTTCTTCTCCCCTTCCGATACTGTTCCACATGCTGCGCAGCTAGGCGGCAGGCCTCGTGAACCGCCTGCCTGTCACTCGCCTTTAAGCCAAACCGCCCTGTTTCCTTCACATAAAAATGCTCGTCTGCGAATATGGCCGGCTGATAGGGTAAGGATGCAAAGAAGCCGGACAAGTCGATGTCTGTTCTGTGTATTGCTGATTCCTGCGGCTTCGGTCTGTAATCATAGGAGGACTCTGACAAAAGCTCTCCTTTAAAGGAAATGCGCCCAGACAGTAAAGCTGTTGTTGATATGGTAACCCCTAATTCCCGTTCCGCTTCAGCATAAGCTTGTTTGTGCTCCTCAGTGCGCCAATCCAATAAAGACAAAACAGCGTATTCTTTGCGGGGGAACTTCGATTGTATATCCCGAATGATATGCAGTGCGGTTTTTCCTGTTGTGATTTCATCATCCACGAGAATCACCGGGCAATCGTTGTTGATCATATGAGGTTCCGCATAGCATAGCTGGTCGGTCGCATGGGAGTGCTCCTCGACAAAGGTAATGGAAGGCTCGTTGTTCCGTATCAGTTCACGTGTTGTATGGACATACGACGCATTCTCAATGCAGTCATAAACCGCGTGTCCAAGGGCTGTCGCCGTTTCCGCAAACCCGATCACAAGCGGCGCTTCCTCTAGTGCAATACGCTGCTTTTGCAACGTTCGATAAGCAGCCCGAAGCCCGCTGTCCGTTCCTGAAAGAAACCCGTTCAGAATGTCGGCCTTCTCCTTCAGCTCACGGCCCGTTTTTCGTTCAGCGTACTCCAAAGCAAGCAGCCCTGACGCCAAAAGCGGCTTCAGCGGATGAACTGGAATATGCTTTCCCAGCACTTTGCTGACAAATAAAAAACCCCTTTTTTTGTTTACACGCGCCGCCATTTCAAATAAGACTTGCTCCGGAATAGAAAGCGGATTGTCAGTGACCGACAGATCAACCGCCATATTGTCCAATATTTGAAGTGTTTTGCTGTTCGTTGAGCAAATCGGAGAAAGATCGGTTTTCATGATACACCCCATAGATTTCTGATTTTATTATGATGTTCTCAGCCCATTTCATATGGGGCTTCATCTCATTCATTTTGTTGGAAAAATGGCTTTTCATCACACCGATTGAACCGTTTCCGTGATGAATAATGCTTAACGCATCCATATAGTCTTCCTTTGATACAACATACAGGCTGTTTACCGCTTTAAGCTGAGACGGGTGAATGACTGTTTTTCCGTGAATCCCGTTAGCGATATCAAGCTCTGTTTCCTTCACCAAACCTTTGACTTGCTCATTCAGCTCAGAAGGCTGGTGCGCTGACAGAAGGTGAGGCTTTTGCGCTGTCTGGAAATATTCCCAGACCGGTCCAGAAACGACAAACGTCCGGCCGAAATAATTGATGACATCCGCCATAAAATCGGAAATCAGGCGAATATCATAGATGGTTTGCCCCGGCTTTCTCCGGATGCCGTATAACCCGCACAAATCAGTCGCACCGATTCGCACATTTAAAATCAAGTCCTGATATTGATGCAGAACCGCACTCAGCTCTCCGAAAGCCTCCGGCCGCGTCTCTTTAGAAAGCAAATCGGGCGTTTCTAAAATCGGCATTCCATAAATCGGCGCTCTCATATCGCGAGAAATGTTTTCCAGCGTTTCCGCATAGTCACGGGCGTTCACTCCCGAACATTTCGGAAACACAAAACCGGTTAACAAATGAAGAAAGCGCTTCAAGCGGCCCGCCAGCTCCTGCAGCTGCTTCGGAGAACGCACCCTTACAAACATGAGCGGAAGATTATCCGGTTCTATTTTGTTTTGCTGAATCGCCTGTTCTATGCGCTCAAGCTGAATATTGAGATTATGTTCAGCCTGCTCGACTTCATGATCCCCAATCGCATCCTCTAAGCAGAAAACAACGGACGTTAGATCCTCGTACTTTTGTTCAGTAATCATAGCGGCTATGTCGTGGCGGGTTGCAGGCATATATAATAGGGCTCCCAGCGCTTGTTCAAGCCATTTTTTAGGCGCCTCTTTCGTGACCTGTTTCGGCACTTGATAAAATACATGCTCTTCTTGACGCGCTGATAAATAGTGGAAATACCGCAAACCAGTCACCCTCTTTTCTGTAACAAAAAAGGAAGGACATGAAACTCCCTCCTTGTTTTGTTTTATTCTTCTTTTGACGCAGCTGTTTGTTCGCGCACCTGCTTTTGTTTGTTGATATAGTGAATGATAAATGTTACCGCAAATGCAGCGATAATGATAATGAAGAATACAGAATGCGGCATTTCATAATGGAAAGCGCTCCCTGCCATTTTCAGCGCGATAATTCCGATTAACACGAATGCTGTGTTTTCAAGCTCAGGGATTTTATCGATCAGCACAAGGAATACTTTTGCGACTGTACGCATCATTAAAATACCCAGCATACCGCCGATCAAAAGAACCCATACTTTTTCAGACACCGCAAACGCGGCCAAGATGCTGTCCACAGAAAAGGCAAGGTCCATCAGCTCAACTGAAATAACAGTTGCCCAGAAGATACCGAATGTACGGACCATCCAAGAGTTTTTCTTAATACCGTCTGCTTCCTCTTCTTTTTCGCCGATCCAGAAGTGCTTAATGACGAGCCAAGCCAGGTAAAGTGCGCCAAGCACTTTGATCCACCAGAATTTAATGAGAAGCATACCGAGTCCGATGAATATAAATCGGAAAATGTACGCTCCGAATAAACCATACGTTAACGCTTTTTTACGCTGTTTTTCCGGAAGATGTTTTACCATAACCGCAAGAACTAACGCGTTATCGGCCGATAAAAGGCCTTCCAGTACAACAAGGGAACCGATCAGACCCCAAGAAACCGGATCAGTCAGAACTTCCCCCCACATTTTCCAATCGAAAAATGAAGCATACGTAGACATGATGTGATGTAAAAATTCCAAGTTTTTTCCTCCTATTAATTGAAAACGGTGACTGCTTTATTTGTCACTCGCTTACACCTGCAAACCGTAGTTCCGGCATAATGAAGCAAGGCCGCCGGAAAAACCGCTGCCGATCGCATTGAACTTCCACTCGTTTCCGTGTCTGTACAGCTCACATACGACAACGGCTGTTTCAATGGAGAAATCTTCTCCCAAATCGAAGCGAAGAAGCTCATTTTGAGTCTCTTCATCTGCAACGCGTACAAACGCGTTTGACACTTGTCCAAAGTTTTGGCTGCGTGCTTCCGCGTCATGAATTGTAACTGTGATGCCGATTTTCTCAATGTGAGCAGGGATTTTTGAAAAATCAACGATGATCTGCTCATCATCTCCGTCGCCTTCACCGGTGCGGTTGTCACCCGTATGGATGACACCGCCGCTCGGATGCTCAAGGTTATTATAGAAGACGAAATCGAGATCATTCACACAGTTATCATGCGCATCCACTAAAAAGGCTGAAGCATCCAGGTCAAAATCGTGTCCGCCTGAGTACTTATTTGTATCCCAGCCTAAACCGATCACCGCTTTTGTGAGTCCCGGATTTGTTTTCGTTAAGTCAACACGCTGTCCTTTTGCTAATTGAATGGCCATACTGCCTCTCTCCTTTCTGCTCTTCGTAATATGTCTTAACCGACTTGCAAGCCGTAGTCTGTTGCGATGCGGGCAAGACCGCCTTGGTAGCCTGAGCCGATAGCAGAGAATTTCCATTCGCCGTTGTGTCTGTAAAGCTCTCCAGCGATAATTGCCGTTTCAATAGAGAAATCTTCCGCAAGATCGTAACGAATAAGCTCTTCATTTGTTTCTTCATTGACAATGCGTACAAACGCGTTTGACACTTGTCCAAAGTTTTGGCTGCGCGCTTCCGCTTCGTGAATCGTGATAACAAATGAGATTTTGTCGATATTCGCAGGTACGGCGCTGAGATTGACTTTTACATTCTCGTCATCACCCTCGCCAAGACCTGTCAGGTTATCGCCTGAATGAACAACTGAACCGTTTCCGCCTTCAAGCTGGTTATAGAAAATAAAATCATTTTGACTTGCGCATTTTCCAGACGCATCTAAAAGAAATACACTTGAGTCAAGGTCAAAGTCATGTCCGCCGTCATACTTATTCGTATCCCAGCCTAAACCGACAACAACCTTTGAAAGACCCGGATTTGTTTTTGTTAAATCTACTTTTTGTCCTTTTGCCAATGAAATTGCCATGTTTCATCCACTCCTTTTTCTTTTATACGTACCGGTTGACAATATCTTCTAATCTCGTATCGTTTGTGCCTTCGCCGACCGCCGCGAATTTCCACTCGCCGTCCTGGCGGTAGATTTCAGCCGTAATTAGGCTTGTTCTGCCGGCATAATTGTCTTTCAAATTGTATTTGAGCATTTCTTCATGATTTGATTGATCAACAACACGGATAAAAGCATTTTGAATCATGCCGAAATCCTGTTTTCTTCTCACGCAATCATAAATATTCACAACAAATACAAGCTTATTAATGTTGGCAGGCACTTTCGCCAAATCAATTAAAATCTGCTCATCATCGCCCGCTCCGTCGCCTGTCAGGTTGTCACCTGTGTGCTTGACACTGCCGCAGCGGCTTTTCAGGTTTCCAAAATAAATGACATTTTTCTTATCAGTGAATTTGCCGTTTTCCAGCATCAGCACTGATGCGTCACAGTCAATATTTGGTCCGCCTCCGCCGAGCAGCTTTCCAAAAAAGCCGCCGCCTGATGAAACCGGGTCCCAGCCGAGACCGACCATCAATTTTGACAGACCCGCTTTTCCTTTTGTTAAATCAATTCGCTGACCTTTTTCTAAAGAAATTGCCACACGATTCACTCCTAATCATCGAAATGTGAATATAGTCACATTTATTTTTACGTACAAACGTAACTTGAGTATGCCGTAAATTATTAATATATACGTTTTTTATTATATCAAAGTTTCGTAAAAGTTAAGAATAATTGACGAAAATCCTCGAAAAAAATCTCCCATATTTGATATATGTTTTGCAAATCATATGAATGGCGGATCTTAAACAAACCATTTGACGTGAGCGAGTCATTTTGCCTATTCTTGTATCACATTCTAAAAAGCAACGGAAAGGAAGCGGCCTTTTGATTCATTTAAGCATACTTGATCAGGCACCTGTTTCTAAAGGAGAAAGCCCCGTGACAACCCTTCAGCATTCGGTCGAGCTGGCCGGACGAAGTGAAGAATGGGGCTATAAGCGTTATTGGTTTGCCGAACACCACAGCACGAAAGGACTGGCAAGCACGGCACCGGAAATTATGATCGCCCGCATCGCGGCTCACACAAACAAGATTCGTGTCGGGTCTGGCGGTGTGCTTCTGCCTCAGTACAGCCCGTTTAAGGTGGCCGAGACCTTTCGCCAGCTTGAGGCCTTGTATCCGAACCGGATTGACCTTGGCCTCGGGCGTTCGCCGGGCGGAACGACGAAAACCCGGCTCGCACTAACCGACGGCATCAAAAAAAGCTTAACCGATTTTAACAGACAGCTTCAGGATGTCTCTTATTTTCTGACCGATTCGCTTCCCGCCGGGCATCCGTATGCCGGGATCAAAGCGGCTCCTCTTATTGACACAGCACCGGAGCTTTGGGTGCTTGGATTAGGGGAGAACAGCGCAAGGCGAGCGGCCCATCAGGGAATCGGATATGTGTTTGGGCATTTTATCAACCCTGAACGAGGGGAAAGCGCGTTTCGTATCTATCGTGAAAACTTTCAGCCATCAGCCCATTTCACATCTCCGGCCGCACTGTTTACGATCTTTGTCATTTGCGCAAAAACAGATGAAGAGGCAGAGGAGCTCGCGTTAAGCCAGGATTTGTGGCTTCTTCGCGTCGGGAAAGGCTTGGACAGCAGAGTGCCAAGCATTGAGGAAGCGAAAGCATACCACTATACTGAATCAGACAAAAACCAAATACGAGAAAACAGAAAGCGCATGGTCATCGGTTCTCCAAGCACTGTAAAACAGCAGCTTCTAGAGCTGGCGGACCGCTATGAAACAAATGAAATCATGGTTCTTTGCAATGTGTTTGATTTTGAGGCGAAAAAAGAATCGTATGAACGTCTTGCCGGGTTATTTCTATAAAAAAAGCAGTTTTTCCCAAAGGAAAAACTGCTTTTTATTTTTATCTGCTCCCTTTTTTACGCTGGGTTTCTTTTTTGATAAACGTCCATATCCCCTGAACTGCAAATCCGATCAGGAGCAGAACAATTAACAGCAGGGTAATGGAAGGCCCTGGCGGTGTGCCGAGCTGATAAGATGATGTCAGTCCCATAAATACACTGAATAAGGAAATGAGTATGGCTGACATAAATACCATGTTAAAGCCTTTTGCGATTCTAATGGCGAAAGCTGCCGGCAATACGAGCAGTGCCGATACGAGCAGTACGCCGATAATCGGAATAATAACTGAGATCGCAAGACCAGTGACAATGCTGAATGACATCGACAGAATGTTTGTATTGATTCCGGACGTTTTGGCTGTTGCTTCATCAAATGTCAGCAGGTAGAGCGGCCTTTTCAGCACGATAAAATAAAGCAGGATCAACAATGTAATGATGCCGATAATATAGACCTGCTGCTGGTTAACCGTCACGAGCGACCCGAATAAGTACTGATCAATGCTCATATTGGCGGCGCCTTTCGAAAGGCTGATTAAAAACATCGCAAAGGACAAACCCGCCGCCATTAAGATGGCAATGGATACTTCCGAGTATGTCCGGTATGCCCGCCGCATGTATTCAATTCCGACCGCGCCGACAGTCACAACGACTATGCTCGCCGCGGTAATATTGGTGCTGAGGAAAAAGCCGATGGCAACACCCGACAGTGAAATATGCGAGAGTGTGTCAGCCATTAAGGCCTGCCTTCTAAGCACAAGATATACCCCTAAAATCGGGGCCATGATGGCGATCATGCCGCCTGCTAGAAAAGCTCGTCGCATGAATTCCAAGTCAAACATTTCCATCCGCCTTTTTCTCCTCTCTCTAATCGAATCACTTTATCTAAAAATTGCTGGACTTCATTTTGTTCATGAGTGACCATCACAACTGTGCGGTTGTGATTTTTCACCAAGTGGTGCATGAATTCGTAAAACCCTTTTCTGCTGTCATAATCAACCGCTGTGGTCGGTTCGTCCAGCATTAAGAGATCGGGATTGCTGGCAAGCATTCTGGCAATACAGATTTTCTGTTTCTGGCCGCCCGACAAGTCACCGATTTTCCGGTGGCGAAGCTCCCACATTTCCACCATTTTCAGGGCTTTTTCTACTTCGATATGATCTTCTTCATTCAAACGTTTAAACCATTTCCCTTTTGTGTACCGGCCGGATTGGACAAGCTCAAGCACGGTGCTCGGAAAACCTGCATTAAATGAAGAGATTTGCTGCGGGACATACCCTATAGTCAGACGTTTTCCTTCTGCATTCTTTTTACTGATTGTTACCTTGCCTTCCCACGGTTTCAGCATGCCGAGCATCACTTTTATCAGCGTTGATTTAGAAGCGCCGTTTGGACCTGTGATGCCGACAAACTCGCCGCTTTCAATATCAAGAGATACTTTATCCAACACAGGCGTGTGGGAATAGCCAAAAACGATATCTTTCAATGAGACGAGATTCATGTCAATCTTCCTTTCTCACAAAGAAATAGTGTGCACCCTCCGGCGCACACTATCTTTTTATTTATCCAATAGTGAATCTTTCAGGGCATCGAGGTTTTGCTTCATGATGTCGATGTACCCTATACCTTTATCCTGTTCTTCTTTGCTTAAGCCTTCCAGCGTATTCAGCACTTCTGTTTTCGCGCCGATTTCACTGGCCAGTGTATCTGCAACCTTGGAAGATGCAATTTCTTCAAAATATATAATGTTCACGTCATGCTCTTTGGCATACGTTTTCAGTTTTGCTAAGTCAGCTGCACTCGGCTCTTGTTCAGGAGAAAGCCCCGCAATCGGAACCTGAGTCAGGCCGTATTCTTTTGCCAAATAGCCAAAAGCTGTGTGCTGTGTGATAAATTCTTTTTTCGCCGCTTTTTTTACGGTTGTACGATATAGTTTATCAAGATCCTGCAGTTTTGCAATATATTCTTTACTATTTTTCTCATAGTATTCTTTGTTATCCGGGTCTTGCTTCACGATTTGCGCAGTAATATTTTCAACTTCCTTTTGCGCTAAAACAGGGCTGAGCCATACATGAGGGTCCATTTCATGGCTGTGTTCATGCTCTTCGTGATCTCCGTGTTCATGTTCATGTTCATGTTCGTGTTCTTCTTCAGAGCCCTCCATTAAATCGATGCCCTTGCTCGCATTTACGAAAACCGCATGATCTTGGCCCATGCTTTTTTCAGTTGAAGGAACCCAAGTTTCCATGTATTCGCTATTATAAACGAACAAATCTGCGTCCTGAATGCTTGCAATATCCTTCGGCGTCGGCTCCCAGTCGTGCGGTTCGACAGAAGACGGAATTAAAAGATCCACATCGCCCTTATCTTTCACAATTTGTTTCGTAAATTCATACATCGGGTAGAACGTCGTGACAATGTGCAGTTTATCACCCTTTGAATCCGCTGACCCTTTTGTTGATGAGTTGCCGCATGCCGCGACCAATAAGAAGCACGCTGCAATCACAAACAAACCGCTCCATTTTTTAAACATAACGATATCCCCTCTTTTTCACAATGACTTTAAATCAAAATGATAACGATTTTGTAATCCTTAATAATAATAAACCGAAGTCATTACGTTTTGCAAGATTAATTTTATGTTGACGCTATGTTTTTATTCTTCCCGCGTGCAGCGCGGATATATGTACTGAAAAACCCGGCAAACTGCGCCGGGCTGACTTCTTATTCTCTTGTGTTCAAAAGATATACTCTGCTCTCGTAAGGCTGAAACACCATTTCATCAGCAATATCACCGTTGTTTTTATAATTGCTGAGTAAAAGGGACGCCTGATCCTTGCTGCAGCGCTCAGGCCATTGGAATACAGCCTGCTCTTTTGAAAAATTATTCACCGCCAAAAGCTTTTGCCGGCCGTTCTCTCTGACGTATACAAACAGCTGCGGATCATCTGGAAGCAAGAGATCGTAGCTTCCTTTTATGAGATCTGCATACTGCTTTCTCAGGCTGATCACCTTTTTGTAATAGGCTAAAATGGAATCGGGGTCGGCCTCCGCTTCCTCGGCATTGATGGATGCATAGTCCGGATTGACCTTCAGCCATGGCGTTCCGTCCGTGAAACCGGCATTCTTCCCGCTGCTCCATTGCATCGGCGTCCGGGCGTGATCCCGGCTTTTGGCCAAGATAGAAGTCATCACTTCTTCAGGATCATAGCCGTTCTCAAACACCCGTTTATGATACATATTAATCGTTTGGATATCTTTGTAGTCCTCAATTCTCGTAAACGGCGCGTTTGTCATGCCGATTTCTTCTCCTTGATAAATATACGGCGTGCCTTTCATAAAATAAAGGACAGTGGCAAGCATTTTCGCAGATTCATTGCGATATCTCCCTTCATCTCCGAAACGGGAAACGATCCGCGGCTGGTCGTGGTTGCACCAAAACAGAGTATTCCAGCCTTTATGTTCAAGCGTCTTCTGCCACTTTGTTAATACAGATTTTAAATCAGAAAGCTCTAAGGGCTTCAGATCCCAATTTTCTTTTCCCGGCTGCTGGTCAAGCTCCATATGCTGAAAGTGAAAAATCATATTCAGTTCATGCTTATCCGTTCCCGTATATGTCAAGCCTTCCTCCGGTGTGACAGAGCCAACCTCGCCGACCGACATGACATCGTATTGTGAAAATACTTCGTCTGTCATCTCTTTTAAATAGTCATGGATGCGTTCGCCATTCGGCTGGAAGGGTTTCGGTTCTGCACACTGATTGACGTAGTCCTCATATGAAGGAAGGAACTCTTTCTTTGAGATCAGATGAAGCTGGTCTATACGCAAGCCGTCGACCCCTTTATCGAGCCAAAACTTCATCATGTCATATACCGCTTGGCGAACGTCAGGGTTTTCCCAGTTTAAATCAGCTTGTTTGACGGCATTCATGTGCAGATAATATTCGCCAGTGTGCTCCTCATATTGCCAAACCGGACGCCCGTAGTCTGACACCCAGTCTGTCGGCGGGCCATCTTCGGTTCCGGGGCGCCAAAAGTAATAACTGCGGTACTTGCTGTTTTTGTCCAGCTCTGCTTCTTTAAACCACGGATGCTCGACTGAGGTGTGATTTAGGACAAAATCCATGACAAGCTTTAAGCCGCGCTGATGCACCTCGTCAAGCAGATCATGAAAATCCTCCATCGTGCCGTAAGACTCCATAATCGTCTTATGGTCAGTCACATCATAACCGTAATCAACATTTGGAGAAGGGTAGATGGGACATATCCAAATCACATCTGCCCCAAGCTCCTTTATGTAGTCCAGCCGGGAAATCATTCCCCGCAAATCCCCGATCCCATCTCCATTACTGTCCTGAAAACTTCTTGGATATATTTGATAAACGACTGCATCCTTCCACCAGTCTTTTTTCATCCCGCACTCCCCCTGTTTTTTTCTTTCTACTCGAGCTGAGACGGATAAAGTGTCATTCCTCCGTCTACAAACAGTGTTGTGCCGGTGACGTAACTCGCTTCTTCCGATACGAGCCAAGCCGCTGCAGCCGCCACTTCTTCCGGTTTTCCGAAGGCTTTCATCGGAATTTTTTTCAATTGCTTTTGTCTGTTTTCTTCTTTTTTCGTGTCGACGTTGGACTCTGTGGCGATAGTGCCCGGTGCTATCGCGTTAACGCGAATTCCCTTGTCTGCATAGTTAAGCGCCAGCGTTTCCGTCATCATCTTGATGCCGCCTTTAGAAGTTGAGTATTGAACATTGACTGGGCGCGGAATCTGCTGATGAACACTTGAGATATTGAGCACGTTTCCTTTGATATTGTTCTTCATCATGTGATTGAGCGCGGCTTTTGCCCCCATAAAGGTTCCCGTTACGTTTACATCAATGACCCTTTGCCAATCTTCAAGGCTCATCTCATGCGGCATGGCTTCTGTGCCGTTGAAGCCTGAATTGTTCACCATTACATCAAGCGTGCCAAAGTGTCCTAAAGCGGCATCCATCAGCGCCTGAATCCCTTCTTCCTTTGACACGTCCGCTTCGACTGCGACGGCTTTCCCTCCATTTTGCTTAATGATGTCCACTGTTTCATCGGCTCCTGACGGGTCATTGTGATAATTCACCACCACATTCATTTTCTCGCGGCCAAAGCGTTCCGCAATGGCTTTCCCGATTCCTTTTGAAGAGCCTGTTACGATGGCTGTTTTTCCAATTAAATCTGTATACATAAATGATGTCCTCCTCTGATTTTCCATTGTGTATCTGGAAAATACCCCATTTTTCCGGGTTGAAAACAGCATAAAAAAAGCAGAGAACCTTTTCGGTTCTCTGCCATCTCTTATTGGAAGCGCTGCTCGGCAAGTGTCTTTTTTATGTCCATCAGCCTGCGGTAAAAGAAAGCGGCTGACTCATAATTTTGCTGCTGATTGAAGCGTTCTGCCGCATCCAGCAGCAGCTCCTCTGCATCAGCGAGAAGCTGGCGGGATTCGAGAAGGTCAAAGCATTCTTCGAGTACCTTCCTGTCGCCGCTGCCCAGATAAAGCTCGTGAATAAGGCGGAATTTTGTTAAGTACATGTCATCCGCCCATTCTGCCGCGCATTTTACCCCGTGTTGATACGTCTCTATTGCTTTCTCATATTTTTCTTCTTTACAGTAGATATGTGTCAGTGAAAATACAGCTTGAACGGTCTGCTGAAATTTGTGCTCTTCAAAAATGGCGGCGGCCTTCTTGAAATAGCCCTCCGCTTCGCTAAGATCTCCCAAGCTGTACTTACAGTGGCCTACGTTATAATGAGCGGCGGCAATCATATATGCTTCCTCAAGCTGCCTTGCATGATCCAAAGCGCTGCACAGGTGCTTGAGCGCCTTTTCATGATGGTAGACATCCGTCAAATTTCCGGCAATGATAAATTCACACTGCACACGGCGGCGGCCGTACAGTTCGTATTTCGTATAGATATCAAGCGCCTGGCTTGCATAATTCATCGAAAAATACGTTTGTTTGATGTGATAATACACTTCTGCGACCTTAAAAAGAAATTCAGCTTTTTCAATCTCATCTTCCACATACTCCAGCTTTTCCTCGGCGTGCTTATAATGATCGATGGCTAAAATGAAATTTTTCTGCTTAAATTCGTACATCCCTCTGAAATAGTAAAAATAATATTCTAATAAGCCCGTCAGTTTTTGCTGATTGCTTTCAATTTCATTCAGCATGTCAGAGAACGGAGGCTCGGTGTCGCTGTCTTTCACCGGCATCAGCTTGTCCAGCATAATCCGATGCCGAAATTCCATCAAAGAAAAATATAATAGTAAATCCTGATTTTCTTCCATATCTTCTAATTCGTACTCGATCTCCTGCTTTAACGCTTCTGCTTGATCTGCTTCAAACGCACGAATGTGTTTGTACCATTCGTTTAGTTTTACCGCCACTTCTTCAGATGGAATCTTTGCTCTCAATGATCTGCCTCCTTCCTCCTGCTACTATTTATGTTATATTTTATCATAGCTATTCTCTTTTAGAGAGAGTCAATGGCTTAAAACATAACATTCAGCACCTCATGAGAAAGTGAGACCGGTATGAAATTAATAGCAAAAACATCCTTCATCTTATGCCTCCTGTTTGTGGCGGACCTTTGTTTTTCATATGTGCGGCACGCATGGCACGCTCAAACCGCTCTGCAGGACAGGCCTGTTCCTTCCGCTCTTGATCCGATTGTGAAGCAGAATGCCGACACCCTCAAGGCTGCCGCATCAAATAAAGGCATCTCGATCGTGATTACTGAAGGATTCAGATCCTTCAAGGAACAAGACGAATTATATAAGCAAGGACGCACAAAAAAAGGGAATATTGTCACCTACGCAAAAGGAGGGGAATCGTATCATAATTATGGTTTGGCGATTGATTTCGCTCTTCAGAAAAAGGATGGCAGCATCTTATGGGATATGGATTACGACGGCAATCAAAACGGGAAATCAGATTGGCTGGAGGTCGTCACCATCGCTAAAAAACTCGGATTTGAGTGGGGCGGGGATTGGGAACGGTTCAAGGATTACCCTCACTTGCAGATGATTCCTGACTAAACACCTCACAGCCTCTTCTTTTTTCTTTTATGCGCATCAATATATGAAGGATAAATCGGCTTATACACAAGCTTATAATGCTGATGGCTGCCTGCTGAAAAATCAGGCTGCCACTCCAGCTTCACATCAAACGCTGATAAAAATGCTTCTCTCGCTTCGTCAGCTGAAACATCCGGTTTGTGGTTGATTGTTTCTAATTGCTCTGGGTCTATATCCGGAGCCATAAAAGCGTCAACTTTTCCTGTTTCCGGGTTGACGATGATGCGGGCAGCGCCGAACCGCAGCGGTATTCCTTTATACCAGACAGAAAAATGATTGCGGACCCTGCCTCTTTCGTCGATTCGGATTGGATTCACTCTGAAAAACTCATCAGCTCTCGGATAGAGCGCGTACAAAAACTGAAGCGCTGTCTCTTGGCATTCTTCCATTGAGTAATGTGCAGAACCCTGTAGTTCCATAAAAGAAATAGCTGCTTTTAATTTTCCTGTTTTTTTATCAGTCTTCATTTTGATTGTATTTTTATTTCTCGTCGCAAAATAGCTTCCTATGCTTAAATCCTTTCGCTCCGGCGCACTGCCTTTGCGCCAAGTGCTTCCAAGTTCCTCTCCGAAGTCCTTTTCACCGACTTTTTTCATATCAGGGGTAAATCCCAGCATTCCATATATATCGGTTCCTTCTTTTTTTTCAAGCGGCGGGAGAGGCGCCCCGTTTTCCGTTCTTTCATCCGATATATGCTGGTCAGGCACGATTTCATCTACATCCGCTGGATAGCTGTAACCGGGCAAAATCGGTTCATAGACGAGTCTGGGCGACTGTTCATCATCAATGACGTCATACATGAGCCGTAAAGACATGGTATTGACGTAATGGGAAATGACCTTCTCTTTCTCTACGAATTCCTTTGGGATGTCGGCTTTGTTCCCTTCTCCGTAATATAAAAAATGGACAATCTGTCCGCTGCGGGTGATATCTATTAAAAATCCTGAATTAGGAAGTGAGAGGCCCAGCTGTTTTTTTGTATAAACAAACCGGATGTGATGCCCTCGTTCTTCCTTGGCTTGAAAATGAAATTTCATAAATGTGGCCGGATGGTGGGCTGCGGCAAACTGAAGAGCTGTCAGCTTCAGCTCGGCATCTGGGAGCTTTTTGTCCTGCTCGAGGCCGGCGGCTGTTGAAAATGTGAGCAAAGCGCCGTCGTTCGAGAGTTCCACGATAATTTGCTTTTCCGGATCTTCGGGGTCCTTCCAAATGAAGTATGCATGCCCCTTCTTCTTTTGTTTTTGAGCATAATCTTCGATCTCAAGCTCATAATGCGGCGGTACATTTCCGATCTCTTGCGCCTTCTTTTTCAGCTGTTTGTTTACCAATGAAGTCATCCTTTCAAAGAGTCTACGACAAAGAGAACCTTGTTTATTATATAAAAAGACCCTTCTTCTTTTAAAGTGAAGAAAGGTCCTTTTCTATTAAGGAAACTGGGTTTCCATATCCTTTCTATTACTTTTTTCATACATCAGCCAGTACACACGTCGAAAATGTGTGACTTTTGACTGTTTTACAATGCACTTATGACAGCCTCACCAGTATGGGCATCAATCAATCTCGGATATACCGGGTTGTAGACGAGCCGGTAGCTGTTTTCTTCATCTTCTTCGTATTCTCTCTTCCAGCCAAGCTCGACTTTAAAATGGCGCCAAAAGATAGACTTGGCTTGTTCCGGTGAAATGGATGGAACAGGGTCAATCGCTTGGAGCACTTCAGGGTCAATGTCCGGTCCCATGTAAACGGTAATAAGTCCTGTCTGGCGGCTGACGCAGATTTTGACCTGCCCAAACCGAAGCGGAACTCCGTTACAGTGCACGTCAAACGTAAAGACGGCTGACGAGCTTTCTTCATCCTGTTCAGCGTATTTGATCTTAAAATATTGATCAGCATTCGGAAACAACGCAAACAGAAAACGAATGGCGATTTTTTCGCACTCTTCCTCGCTTACGGTATACGGCCTTTTTTCGTCTATAAACGACATAACACCTTCAAGTTTTCCGGTTTCTTTGTTATGGATGGTTTTCAGCATTTGGTGAATCCGTCCTCTTAACCAGCTGTCCATGCTTTTATCCGCCGGTTGATACACAGGATTATCCGGATTCCGCCAGACGATCCCGATTCTCCCATCCCCTAGATCCGTTTCCCGCTCTTTGACTAAGCCTTTTTCGACCCCGATCATGCTGCCAGGATCGGCCTTTTCGTGAATGCCCTCGAATAAAGGGAGAGGAAAGCTTTCCCGCTCCCTGTAATCGTCATTATCAAATTCTTTTTCTTCTCGAACCAAATCAGCAGGCACAGCAATGCCCGCGTTTTCAAACTCATACACCAAATGCGGCTGATCGTCTCCGTTTTTGTAGACAGAGCGATGAAGGATCTCAAACAGGAGAGTGACATCTACATCTTTCTTGAAATAAGCCAGTGCTTCTTTTTCATCTGCGACCTGTTCCGTCTTGATTATATTGCACGCTTTCCCGTAATACCGAAAATACACCACCTCCCCTGATAAGGAGACATCAGCCATAAATCCGCTCATAGGAAGCGGCAGCCCATCTTCCATTTGAACATATGAAAACCTTACTTTATCATCATACGCCTCATCATTTTCTTCACGGACAAATGCAGACGGAGCTTCAGGATAATGAGAGTTCACGAACTGAATCAAGATATCCTCTATTTGGTCTTCGGACAGCTTCTCATCGCTTTCAAGCTCAATATCACGAGAAAGCCCTTCCAGCTGTCCGTCCGGTCCAAGCTCTACGATGATCCCTTTGTGTTCATCCTGCGGATCTATCCAGCAAAAATACGACCTTTTCCGTTCATCACCATAATCTTCAATTTCCAGCTTTAAGTGTGTCGGCACACGGCCGATTTCCAGTGCTTTTTGTTTCAATTCCTCTTTTTTCACCAAGGCGGCCCCCTTCTTCGTTCGAATGTCACCCTTCGACTGATCACAAAGTAATAGTCTAATATACACAAATTTCTGTGTTTTCCAGTTTTACCAGAACATTTTTCACCAAAAATAGTATGATGAACCTATTCAATATAAAAGCTAATAATCTTAAAATTAATTCCGTTGCAACTTTTTATAGGTCATCAATCGCAAAGAAGGACGGAGTTTCCAGAAATCTGGGTAAAACCGTGAGAAAAGAACCGATTTTTTTGGCTGCATGATGTCAATCCATTCAAAAAGATCCAATTCTCAAAGACAAAAGGCTCCCCTTTCCTAAAACCATTTGAGGAGGAAAAATGAATGTTTCAGAAAAAAACGTACGCTGTTTTCCTTGTTCTCCTGCTGATGCTGTTTACAGCTGCTTGTTCCGGAAGTAAAACAAGCGCGGAGAAGAAAAATTCAGAAACAGAAAAAAGCGCAGATATAGCTCAAGTTAAGATCAAAGATGTCTCTTATACACTTCCGTCTCAGTATGATAAGTCAACTTCAGATGATCAGCTCGTGTTAAAGGTAAATGTCGCTGTGAAAAACACAGGGAAAGAACCGCTTAATGTAGACAATATGGATTTCACTTTGTATCAGGGTGATACCAAAATGTCTGACACAGATCCTGAAGACTATAACGAAAAGCTGCAGGGCAGCACGATTAACACTGACAAATCCGTTGAAGGAAATCTTTTCTTCGTTGTAGATAAAGGCGAAAAATACGAGCTGAATTATACGCCGGAATCTTACGGTGATAAGAAGCCAAAATCAGTTACATTCAAAATTGATGGAAAAGACAAAAAAATCCTTGCGACAGCAGATCAGCTCCAAGACTCTGCGAAAGCTTTATCGGCATATATAGATGTCCTTCTTTTCGGTAAAGATAACAAAGATTTCGAAAAAATCACCGGCGCTAACAAAAATGAGATTGTGAACGACTTTAACGAGTCAGCAAAAGACGGCTACCTCTCAGCATCAGGCCTTTCAAGCACATATGCGGACAGCAAAGCGCTTGATAATATCGTGAACGGTATTAAAGCGGGATTAAGCAAAAACTCTTCCATTCAAGCAAAAACAACTTCAATCTCTAAAGACGAGGCAATTGTTGAAGCCACAGTTAAACCTGTAGATGCATCTTCTCTTTCAGACCGTATCGAAGACAAAGTGAAAGACTACTACAGTAAAAACTCTAGTGCTAGCTATGAAGAGGCAGTGAAATACGCGCTTCAAGTCTATCCAGAAGAGTTCAAAAAGCTTGGCCCGGCTTCAAGTGAAAAAACAGTTGAAGTGAAAATGAAGAAAAATGACATCGACCAGTGGCAGCTTGATATGGACGATTACAGAGCAGCAGAATTAGTTGAAGCATTCATTAAAGAATAAACATCAAAAGGAAATAGCCCCAGGGCTATTTCCTTTTTTATTTAAAAATCCTGCTGATGAACTCTGCTTCATCATCCGTCAGTTCAACATCTAAGGTTTTTAGGTTAGCCTTCAGCTGTTCCGGGCGCTTAGCACCTGGAATGATGGCGTCTACAGCCGGTCTCGTTAACAGCCAAGCCAAGGCGACATGAGCCGTTTCCGCATTCTTTTCCTCAGCTACCGCTTTGAGCTTGTCCACTTTTTTCAGGTTTTGAATAAAGGTTTCTCCCTGGAATTGCGGCTTGTCCTTTCGAATGTCGTCAAAGGCATCATCTTTTGTAAACTTTCCGGTCAGCAGCCCGGATGCGAGCGGGAAGTACGGAATAAAGGAAATCCCGTGTTTTTCACAGTATGGGAGCAGCTCCTTCTCAGCATCACGCTGAATTAAAGAGTATTCTGACTGAAAGACCTCCAAATAGCCGTCCGCATTAAATTCCTGCAATTGCTGATAATTGAGATTCGAAGCCCCGATCGCTTTGATTTTCCCTTCATCCTTCAGTTCCTTCAGCGTGCCCGCGACTTCCGCAAGAGGTGTCTTGCCATCCGGAAAATGAACATAATACAGATCGATGTAATCTGTCTTCAGCCGCTTCAGGCTCTTTTCCACCTCGCCGCGAAGAAAGTCCCGGCTGTTGTCTAATTCAATGCGGCCGTTTACTTCTTTATGGGCTCCTTTAGAGGCGATAATGAGCTGATCCCGGACACCGCGTTCATGAACGACCTCACCGATTAATTCTTCGGATCGCCCCAATCCATATATAAAGGCGGTATCGATAAAGTTCACGCCGCCGTCCAATGCCGTGCGAACCAAGTCCTTGCCAGTTTCATCATTCAGATTCGGAAACAGATTATGCCCGCCGACCGCATTTGCGCCGAATCCAATCCGTTTCACCTGTAAATTCGTTTGCCCAAGTGCACGTGTTTGATCCATTGTCCCTTCTCCTTCCGAAATGATTTGATGAAAAATAGCGCAGGTTCCACTTTCTGTATTAGATATCCTTTTTCTATTTTCCTTCTTTTTTCAGCATACACAAAAAGGAGAAAGTGTATTTCTCCTTTTGCAAGTTTATTTTGGCAGAACCCATTTGTCTTTTAAGAAGCAGGCTCTGGCCAGTAAAAAGAAAATGGCGATGAGCACGACGATGGTTCCGCACGTGTATAGAATGGCAGCCGGACTTATCATCCCGAATAACAGCTGTTTAAATAAGGCGTGCAGGTTTAGGAATGGGATGAAAAAGTAGGATAGATCGATTTGATTCGGCGCCTTATTGAAGATGAAAAACATCGGGAATATAGGCAGAAAGACGACAAGAGACATATAGCTCTGCGCTTCTTTTACCGTGCCGGAAATGATGCTGATCATAAGCTCCATTGCGGCGATCAGCATTGCAGAAAGCACGATGATCAAAGCTGAAGCTCCGATAATGACCCATAAGTGATCTCCCAGCTGAAAGGCTGTTCTTAACTTTTCCGTAAATAAGACGGTGCACAGAATCAGAAAGATCAGTGACAATACGCCAGAGGCTATCCCGAAGGTAGAAACCGCAAGCCACTTGCCGACTAACACTTTGTTTCTGCTGACCGGGGTTAACAGCAGCGCTTCTATGGATTTCCGGTCCTTTTCTCCGGCAATAATATCAAGAGCGATCGGCATGGCACCGGAAACGATTGATGTTAAAAGCAGCATCGGAAGAATGGCGGAAAGCATGATCGCGGAAACGCCTTGCTCTTCATCTGCTTCTTTTTGCTGAACCGAAAACGGCTGGATCACCGAGTGGTCAATATGTTTACTCGTTAAACGTTCTTGCACAATTTCATTTTTGTACTGCTCTAAGGCAGATTGCACAAGCTGCATAGCATTTGATGAACCTTGATCGACCGAGCTGCCGTAAACGTCAATCTCAAAAGATGTCATACTGGTGATATAAGAATCAAACTCTTTCGGGACGTTCAGATACACATCCGCTTTGCCGTCATCGACCGCCTGTTCAGGTTTTGCGAATGTCTTTACACTGATTTCGTCAATCGCATTCAGCTTATGTTCCAGCTCAGACGGCAGGGACTGGCCGACAGCGATCGTGTACTGCTCCCCTTTGTCCGAAAGCATGCTTTCGTAGAAAAACACAAGGCCCAGCATCGTAATCATCGGAACCAAGATCGTCAGTAAAATTGTTTTTCTGTCCCGTAATGCGTCGATCATCTCTTTTTTATAAATCTGTCCTACCATTTATGAAATCCCCCTGACCAGCTTAGACATAAAGATGTAGTTCAAATCGTCGCTGCGTTCGCTCTCGTATAGTGTTTCAAGTGCTCCTCTGTAAATGACCTCTCCGCTGTGCATCATAATGACACTGTCACAGAGCGCCTGCACCTCCTCCATAATGTGGCTGGAGAACAGGATGGTTTTGTGTTCTCTTTTCAGCTGCTGAATAAATTCACGGAAGATATTGCTTGACGTAATATCTAGTCCTGTCGTCGGCTCATCAAATAAAATGATATCCGGATCGTGAATCAGCGCCCTGGCAATGGCGACTTTCTGCCTCATTCCTTTTGAAAACCCGCCCACTCTCCGGTCCATATAATCACGCATGCCGAACCGTTTTGATAAATCTTCTATTCTCGCTTTGATTTCGTGGCGGTTCAGCCCGTACAGCCGGCCAAAGTACTGTAAATTTTCTTTTGCAGTCATCCGGTCATAGAGTCCTGTTTCTCCCCCGAATAAGACGCCGATTCGTTTCTTGACCTCCGCCGGCTGCTTGGCCGTGTCAAAGCCGTCTACTGCGATCGTGCCCTGTGTCGGTTCAAGCAGGGTCGCGATCATTCTCAGCATCGTTGTTTTGCCGGCTCCGTTTTCTCCGAGAATGCCGACGACTTCTCCTTTTTGAATCGTTAAGCTTACATCACGCACAGCTTTGACTACTTTTTTCTTATCTGTAAACCTGCGGCTGCAATCCGTCAGTGTAATCATGTCACAATCTCCCTTTTTGTTATTTCTAGTAATGACTATATACGAAAAGCTGGATTTGTTGGATAAAGTTGTCGCGAAGAGTTCTTTTTATGTCGCGAAATGGGATAAAATAAAGGTGATTCTATTTAACTAGGGGAATGATAATGGTAAAAGTCGGACTAGTCGATGATTATCGAGTAGATTTAGAGAAGCTGGAAGCAATCGTGTCCAGAATGCAGGATGTCGAAATTGTCTTTGCCACCGATTCGGCGGAGGAAGCTTACAGCCGGGTGAAGAACGGGGACATTGATCTTCTGCTTGCCGATATTGAGATGCCTCACATGTCAGGCTACGAGCTGGCGGATTTAATCAGATCTCATTCGCTGGATGTGGATGTGATTTTCGTCACCGGCAACAGCGGCTATGCGGTTCACGCATTTGATCTGAACGTCCACGACTATATTATGAAGCCGTACCACGCCGATCGTCTCAGCTCTTCCTTCGAACGTTATTTCAAAAAGAAAACGGAAACGAGCTTAAACGGGCGGATTTTGATTAAACAAAAATCTAAAATGCATGTGCTGCAAAAGAAGGATATCATTTTCGCCGAACGCACAGGACGGTCGACGACGATTGTGACAACAGCTGAAGAAGTGCAAACGTATCAAACATTAAACGATATTAAAGGCGATCTGCCGGAGAAGGATTTTCTTCGTTCGCACCGCTCCTTTATTATCAACATTCATTACATTAAGCATTTTTCCGCTTATACGAAGCATTCGTTTACGGTTTCGTTTGAGGGAACATCTAAAAAAGCGATGATTACCAAGCAGCAGCTTGATTATTTTCAAAACTATTATTTTTGAGGAGCGCAGGTTGTGATAACTCTGTTTCAATGTCTTTATTTGTTTTTATTCAGTTTCCTATTTTATCAGTCGGCTGCCATTATATCGCACAGCACAGCCGTTTCTTGGCTCGCCGCTGCTTTAGGCGCGGCGGCAGCGGTTTTATACATATGGAAAACGAAGCCTATGCGGGATCGCTGTCCGCTTCAGCTCTATTCATGTATCGCCGTGATTCACATTCTGTCGGCGGCGTTTTTGCTGATCGCCTCCTCTGGATTGGCACTGCTGCTTGTGATTGTGATATTCGCAACGTGTGAATGGCTCCGCATCGGGCTGTGCCGCTCGCTGACAAAGCTTTTTGAACAAATCGATCGGCTGACTCAGGCTGAACAGCACGCCAATCGAATGCTGATGGATGTCAGGAGCCGGAATCACGATACAATGAAGCATATCACAGCGCTCAGCTCGGCGCAGTCAGAGCCGGACACACAAACATACATAAAACATTGGGCGGGCCAGTACAGTCAATATGACCGGTTTTTGAAAGGAGAGAGTGCGTACATCGCAGGGGTGCTGTATGACTTTCTGGAAAAAGCAAACGCTTCGAATGTGAACGTTTCACTGCATTTGCATACACCGCTTTCTTCCCTCCCTTTCTCTCCCGCTGATCAGGTCAGCCTGGCCGGCAACATATTAGAAAATGCGCTCGACAGCGCTGCAGAGGCCCCTGAGAAAGCGGAGATCAAGCTGGAGACAACACTGCGAAGCGGGCTTTATGTGCTGATTTGTGAAAATACAACACCCGGCATGGAACCGAAAGTGCTCGATACACTGTATCAGTCATTCGGCCATACGACGAAAAGCGGCACTCATGAAGGAATCGGCACTTATGTGATCCAAAAGCTGGTGAACCAAGCTTTTGGCAAGCTTGATTTCACATATCGCCACCCTGTCTTCCGTTTAGAAATCAAAATTCCGTTCCAAAAATAAAAAACCTTGAAAAGCTTGGCTTTTCAAGGTTTTTTGTTCGTCATTAAGATGTTAATGATTGTGCAAAGCGATCCGCTTCATCTTGAAGCGTGCTTTCAATTTCTTTGTAGCGGCTTGAAATCGTTGATGCGCTTACGCCGTATTTTTTCGCCAGTTTGGCTTGGGAAACGGTTGCGCCGTTAAGTGAGATTGCATTCACATAATATTCAACTGCCGCCGCAAAAGCTTCCGGCTTTCTGATGACAGGTGATTTTTTCTCGCAGAACGATTTCCAAATGTCAATGACTGCCGGAATCAGCTCATTCGGATATTCATCTCCGCTCATGCCTTTTTCGATCGCCGCCGCTGTTTCTTTCTCCATGTCGTTTGCCCACTCAACGTTGCTTTCTTGAACAGGCTCCGCTTGCTGCGGCTGTTCATCTTTTTCAGCTAACAGCGCGAAAAGTACGTTGTTGAACTCCTGCTTCATGAAGTCCTCCGGCGTTTTGCCGTTTTTCACTGCAGCATCCGCATATGTCTTCACCTTGCTGATCAGCTCTTCCGTTCTCTTCACTGGGAAGATTGTGAACTGCATGAAGAATTCCGCTTTTTCCGCTTCATGAATCGGATAGCCGAGAATCAAGCTTCCCACTGGAGGGAGGTCTTGACTTGTGACGTCCATTTCCACGTCGAATTGTTTTTTCGTAATGACATCTTCAAAATGAATAACTGCTTCTTTCATATCCTTCAGCAGCAATAAAGCAGGCGTCATGCTCTTCCAAGATTCAACGATCTCACGTGTTTTCGGGCGGGTGATCGAATCGCCTTTTTTCTGAAGGTACTCTTCAAAGATCGTTTTGTCACCAGCGAGCGGGTGAAAGAAGATTCCCCAGATTCCTAAATTAAATACACTGATGTCCTTTGTCTGCCTGTCCATAGTAGAAAGAAAATCATGCTGGTTGATAAAACCTGAAATGCTTTCTCTATGTACTGTGAAGGCATACTCCACTAAGTCTTCCTGAATTTGTTTTGCTTCTTTTGCCGCTAATTCTGTCGGGAAGTCGACAACTTTATTTCCGCAGCATTTTTTATATTTCTTACCGCTGCCGCATGGGCAAGGGGCATTTCTTTTCACTTTTCCCACAATAAACCCTCCGAATTCTGTTGTAACTTTTCTATTTTAACAAAAATAACTTCTGAGGGCTTGGTTTCGGGCTAAAAAAGAATTTGGTAATGTGACAGCCTGGTTCATTATGTAAATTTACCCATGACTTTTTCATCAACTTTTGTGATTTAAGACTTATAACCTATTCCCACTTTAGGCCCTTCTTTTTTACAATCGTTAGGTGTTTATCTAAAATTTTTAAGGAAGTGTTTATGTTGGAACTAGCTGGTTTTATGCTGCGTGCCTGCGCTCTTGTGCTTGACGTGATCATTGCGGCCGCAGTGATTTTAGCATCCGGATTTATGTTTGGCGACGGGTCCGCTGGCGTCATCGCTGTCGCCATATTGATGCTGCTTGTGTATCCTTTGCTGATGCCGCTGACAAATTGGAAGGGTACGCTGGGCAAAAAAATCATCGGGCTGCAAATCGTGAGAGATGAAACACACGAGAAAATCTCCCTCCCTCAGGCCATTGTCCGTTACCTGATAGCGTGGGTGCATGTGTTTTCCCGCCTGATCTATTTAACAGCCGCATTTACGAAGAAAAAACAAACCGTTCATGATATGGCTGCGAAAACAATTGTGCTGAAAGCAGAATAACCTTGAAGAATAGGATTCTTCAAGGTTATGTTTCTCATTAGTTCGTATTTTGTCCGCCGCCGTTCAGCCCTTCTTTAATCAGGCTGTTGACTTGGCTGCTGTACAGAAGGCCGATATGTCCGACACCGTTGATACGAACATTTTTTGCCCCTTCTAAATTAGACAGATAGTTCATAACAATCATGTCCGCCGAGCTGTAAATGGACGTATATAAAATCTTTTGATTTGGGTCCGTTCCCGGAAGCGCCTTGTTTGAAACGAGACGGTTCGCGCCGCCAAGCGTTACGACGTTTTCAATTTTATTACCGCCGTCCAGTTTTTTTATGTAATAAAGCGTGTTGGCGCCCCCCATGCTGTGAGCGACAATGTCCACTTTTTTCGCACCGGTTTCATCTAATACCTTTTGCACAAAACGTGATAATACTGGGCCGTTGTTTAGGTTATTGCCTGTCTTGTCCCAAAAATCTACAGCATACAGCTTGTCCCGTGACCAGCCTTGTGATGCCAAATACGTTTTAATACCGGCAAAGTTAAAAGAAGCTCCGCCAATTCCGTGAACCATCACCACCGGATTATGTTCAGCGGCTTTCGCTGACGGCTGCATCGCAAACATGGATGTAACTGACAGCGCAACAATTGTTACAAGTGCAATGATCTTACCTCTTAAAAGTTTCATATTTTCCTCCTTTTTTTGTAACAAATTCTTAAATTATAATACTTTGCCAAATTAATTAAGTAAAGGGTAAATTTGACTTATTTTTAAAGAAATTTTAAGGTTGAGAGAACATTTCAGTGTTTATGATCCCGAAAACGCACAAAAAGAAGGCTTTTCCGCCTTCTTTTCTTTAATATTCATTAAAATAGTCTTGGATTTTTTTAGGATCATCTGTTTTGGTGAGCGCGAGCATTAACAATATCCGGGCTTTTTGCGGATTTAAGGAGTTTGAAGCCAAAAGGCCGTTTTTCACATAGTCGCCGTTCGGTGTGACGACACCATTTCCCGTACGGGTTGAGCGAACCACTGTGACGCCTTTTTTGACCGCACTGACTGCACCTTTTTCGGCTGCGTCAGATAACGATCCGTTGCCTGATCCTGCGAAGACTATGCCTTTTGCTCCGGCTTTCACAGCCGCATCAAACAGATAGCTTCCGTCATTTTGGTAGCCGTACAGAATGTCTACTTGCGGCAGTTTATCAAGACCGGAAATCGAGAACTCCGTATCCTTTGTATGCTTGCGTGTCATTTCATTATGAAAATAAATGTCATCGGCAATCGTTCCGATGTATCCCATTTCTTCTGATTTAAAGGTGTCTGTTGCGGTTGTATTGGTTTTTGTAACGTACCGTGCTGAAGCAATGCGGTCATTGAGAACGACGAGCGTCCCTTTCCCTTTTGCATCAGGTGCGCCTGCCACTTTAACTGCGTTATACAAGTTGGACGGGCCGTCAGCACTGATGGCTGTGGACGGCCTCATCGAACCGGCAACAACAACCGGTTTATCGCTTTTTACAATGAGGTTCAGAAAATAAGCCGTTTCTTCTAATGTATCTGTTCCGTGGGTCACGACAATACCGTCAACATCTTCTGAAGAAAGCAGTTTGTTGACTCGTTTTCCGAGCTTCAGCAATGTTTTGTTATCAATGTTTGTGCTTCCGACGTTAACCACTTGCTCGCCGCTGACATTCGCAATGTCCTTCATCTCTGGCACCGCTTTGATCAGAGACTCAACGCCGACGACACCTGCTTTGTATTCAGTTGTAGAGGTTTTTGATTTATCGGCTCCGGCAATCGTACCTCCTGTCGCCAGTATTTTGATATTTGGAAGGTCATTTTTTTTGGAAGCAGAAGCTGAAGAAACTTTTTGTGTCTGCGTTTTTTCTTTTGGGGATTCTTTTGCTTCAGGAGATTGTGAGCATCCGGTAAAAGCAAGCAATAGTGCGGTAAAAAGGGTCAGTAAGAGGAATCGTTGTGTTTTCATGTTTTCTCTCCTTTTGTTTGGTAACGTCTTTACACCTTTTAATAATTGAATATTTCATTTATTCAGTCAAAATGTGCGTCAGGTTATCTCTCAGCTTTTTTATATGCTCAATTTATTTTCTTATTCGAGTTCCTTTATCTTGACATTCGATGGGTGAATCATGATAATAGACCAGTCACTATATTTTATGATCGCAATCAGTAAGGTGGGAATGTTATGAGCTATGGAGATTCTCGTGAGAAAATCCTTTCTGCAGCTACCCGGCTTTTTCAGCTGCAAGGGTATTACGGCACGGGACTGAACCAGATTATTAAAGAAAGCGGTGCACCTAAAGGCTCTCTTTACTACCACTTTCCCGGGGGTAAAGAACAGCTGGCAATTGAAGCCGTGAATGAAATGAAGGAATACATCCGCCAGAAAATCACAGACTGCATGGACGTGAGTACTGATCCCGCAGAAGGCATTCAAGCCTTTTTGAAGGAGCTCTCCTGTCAATTCTCATGCACAGAGGACATTGAAGGCCTGCCCGTCGGCTTGCTCGCGGCAGAGACATCATTAAAAAGCGAGCCTTTGCGAAAAGCCTGTGATGAAGCCTACAAAGCGTGGTCCCTTGTGTTTGAGGAAAAATTGCAGCTGTCGGGTTACAGCGAGAGCCATGCCAAGGAATCAAGCATCATCATTAACGCGATGATTGAAGGCGGCATTCTTTTATCATTAACGGCAAAAGACAGCACACCGCTTCTTCATATCTCCAGCCGCATTCCCGCTCTGTTGAAGAAATAAAAAAAGAGACATACTACTACAAGCTGAGTGAATACATTCAGATGAACGAGAGGAGAAATAGATTTGGAAACAGCAGCTAAAGCATCTCAGCAATATAAAGTGATGCCAATTATGATATCTTTGCTGACGGCCGGTTTTATCGGTATGTTCAGTGAAACAGCGCTGAATATCGCGTTAACCGATCTTATGAAGGAATTGAACATTACAGCGGCAACCGTTCAATGGTTAACAACAGGCTATTTGCTTGTGCTCGGTATTCTTGTTCCTGTTTCAGGTCTGCTATTGCAGTGGTTTACAACTAGACAGCTTTTTACTGTGTCACTGATTTTTTCAATCATAGGCACCTTGATTGCGGCGCTTGCGCCTAGCTTCTCATTTTTATTAGCGGCGAGAATCGTTCAGGCACTTGGAACAGGACTCTTATTACCGCTCATGTTTAATACGATTTTGGTGATTTTCCCGCCCCATAAACGGGGAGCGGCCATGGGAACAATCGGACTTGTCATTATGTTTGCGCCGGCAATCGGCCCTACATTTTCCGGGTTGGTTCTTGAGCACCTTAACTGGCACTGGATTTTCTGGATCTCTCTTCCGTTCCTTGTGCTTGCGCTCATTTTCGGTATCCTGTACATGCAAAATGTGTCTGACATCACAAAACCGAAAATTGATGTCCTGTCTATTATTCTGTCGACGATCGGCTTCGGCGGCATTGTGTTTGGATTCAGCAACGCGGGTGAAGGCTCTGGCGGATGGTCCAGCCCGACTGTGATCGTTTCACTTATTGTCGGTGTTATCGCCCTTATTCTATTTTCAATCCGTCAGCTGACGATGAAGCAGCCGATGATGAACCTGCGTGCATTCAGATACCCGATGTTTATTTTGGGCGTCATTATGGTCTTTATTTGCATGATGGTCATCCTGTCATCCATGCTGCTTCTGCCGATGTATCTGCAAGGCGGCTTAGTCTTAACAGCATTTGCCTCAGGACTTATTCTCTTGCCGGGCGGTATTTTAAACGGATTTATGTCACCTGTCACAGGCCGTCTGTTTGATAAATACGGGCCGAAGTGGCTTGTTATTCCGGGATTTTTGATTGTGACTATTGTTCTGTGGCTCTTCTCAAATCTCACGACAGCTTCAACAGCAGTGCTGATTATCGTGCTGCATACGTGCTTGATGATTGGGATCTCCATGATTATGATGCCTGCTCAGACAAACGGTTTAAACCAGCTTCCGCGTGAGTTTTATCCGGACGGCACTGCCATTATGAACACACTTCAGCAAATGGCGGGCGCGATCGGGACAGCGGTTGCGGTCAGCATCATGGCTGCCGGTCAGCATGACTACATGAGCAGCGTAAAAAATCCAGCCGATCCGGCAGTCATTCCGCAAGCATTGACAGCTGGCGTTCAGCATGCATTTGTCTTTGCGATGATTGTTGCGATTATCGGTTTAATTGCCGCTTTCTTTTTGAAGCGAGTAAAGGTTGATCATCAATAAGAAAACCCCCTGATCTTGAGGTCAGGGGGTTTTTTATACCTATATCGGACAACACACTCAAGCAAGACGCGAGCGGCGCCTAAGGAGGTGAACATCTATTTTTAAGTGATCGCTTTTAACGCGCGGATAAAATCGCAGCCATTTCATCAATCGCATAACGCAGTTCGCTCTTCGTATTATAAAAGTGAGGAGCGAGACGGATGACATTGTCCCGCGGAGCGCAAATCACGTTTTTCTTCTTTAGTAACGCCGCCGTTTCAGATGCCCGTTCATCCCGAATGGAAATCATGCCCGGCTGCTGTACCGATGGCGCCCCCGCAAGCTCCAGCCCTTTTTCAGCTGCATATTGAAACGCATCGGCACTCACTGCTTTTATATGATCGCGGATACGGGACATTCCGATATGATTCAGCAGCGATAAAGCCGCAGCCGCTGCATACACGCTTATAAAAGCAGGGGTTCCTGTTTGAAAACGCCTCGCGCCTTCTGCATAAGACGACGCCCCAAACCCGTTTTCCCGCCCGAACCAAGCAGATGCTTTGGGCTTCAGCTCGTTCGCCAGCTCTTTTCTCACATAAAGAAACGCCATGCCCGGTATGCCGAGCATATACTTTCTGGTGCCTGCCGCCAGCATATCTATGCCCCATTCTTTCACATCAATAGGAATATGCCCGGCAGATTGATATGCATCTACAAATACCATCGATCCCTTTCTCTTGGCGATGGCAGCGATGGCATTTATATCCTGAATGCAGCCGTCACGATAATGAACGTGCGGAATACAGGTCAGCACCGTCTCTTCCGTGATATACCTTTCATATTGTTCGAGCGGCAGCTCATTGTCTATTGAAGGGATCACAGATACATTATAATCAGATTGCGCCTGCCAAATATGAGACACCGCCGGAAAATCCATCTCCGTGTATACAACATGTTTCTTTTTAACAGCAGACAAGGATGATGCCACGGAAATCATCGCATCAGAAACTGACGGCACAATCGCAATCTCATCCGGCTCAGCCCCTACCAGTCTCGCAAACTCGTTTCTGGCACTCTCTGTCTTTTCAATCGCTTCATTCCAGTTCGTCCCCCTATGCAGCAAGCTGTCATGATAATCTTGTATCGCCTTTGACACCGGCTCTGCCAACGCGCTCTGTGAGCAGCTGGCAAGCATGATGCGGCTCTGCACGGTTGGGAACAGATGTCGGTACTGCTGCGGCAATTGTTCCATTCTGATTCACTCCTTTTTATTATTTTGATGAAAAATCCAGAAATAAACAATAGAATAATAGAAAAAAGGAGATGGTAGCCATGAGAAAAAAAGTGCTCTTCACAGGTTTTGACCCTTTTGATCAGGAAACTGTCAATCCATCGTGGGAAGCGGTGAAACGGCTGAATGGCTTTGAAACGGATCAGGTGATCATCGCTTCGGCACAAATTCCGACTGTGTTCAGAACCGCTCTCGACACTTTGCGGCAAGCGATTCATAAACATCAGCCGGACATCGTGATCTGCGTCGGGCAAGCCGGCGGCCGGATGCAGGTGACACCGGAACGGGTCGCGATCAATCTTGCAGACGCGCGTATCCCGGATAATGAAGGAAACCAGCCGATTGATGAAGAGATTTCTCCCGGCGGGCCTGCCGCTTACTGGACAGGGCTTCCGATTAAACGCATCACATCTCAAATGAAGGAAAACGGCATTCCGGCGGCTGTTTCCTTTACGGCCGGCACATTTGTATGCAACTATCTGTTCTACGGGTTAATGGATCACATCCACCGTACGTCTCCGCACATTCACGGCGGGTTTATCCACATTCCGTACATTCCGGAACAAACAATCGACAAAACAGCGCCGAGCCTCAGCCTCGACATGATCGTCAAAGCATTGAGGATCGCCGCTGTTACGGCCGCACAATATGATCAGGATACGAAGTCACCCGGCGGCGCGCTTCACTAAGCGGCGGCCGCTTCACTGGTCAGTCTCTTTTTGTATACAAACGCTGATAGTGTGACACTCACTTCGAACAGGACAAGCAGCGGAATCATCACGAGAAAATCAGAAATAAAGTCTGGCGGGGTAATCAATATGGACACCACGATCAGCAGAAAATAGGACAGCTTTCTCGCTTTGGCCAGCCGGTATGGATTTAAGATGCCTAACCTTGTCAAAAACATCACCACAAGGGGCATTTCAAACAGAAAACCGAACGGCAGGCTCAAATTCACCATAAACCTGAAATAGCGGTCAGCGGTAAACATCGTTTCAAAATGGCCGGCAGACAAATGTGTCAAAAAGCCGAGAACGATCGGAAACAACACAAAATATCCGAACGAGATGCCGGCCAGAAACAGGGCGAATAATCCCGGTATGTACATCAGTGTCACGTTGCGCTCCGTTTTTGTCAGCGCCGGCGCTACAAAACGCCAAAGCTGATAGGCGGCAACGGGGATGGAAGCGGCAATCGCACAAATGCCGGCAAGCATCATATATACCCAGAGAATTTCACTCGGTCCGAGAACAGCTAATTTTCCGTCAAAATCTCTGATCAGCCAATCATAAATGTCCTCCACAAACAAAAAAGCCGTAATTAAAAACAGAAGAAAAGCCGCAAGTGTGAAGATGATCCGACGGCGAAGCTCTTCTAAATGTCCGATCAGATGAGTTTCTTTTTTATCCATTCAAAAAAGCCCTCCCTTTCATGAGAAAAAGAGGCAGACCATGCGTCTGCCTCATCAGCACTCAGCCTGCGTTTTTGTCCTGCTTGACCGCTGAGAGCTCAGCTGATTTTTCTTCTTTTTCATCACCAGACACAAGTGATTTTGTGGCGCTTTTGAATTCCAGCAGAGTCCGACCGGCGGCTCGCCCGATTTCCGGAAGCTTTGAAGGGCCAAAAATAATGAGGGCGATGACAAAGATCAGAATCAAGCCTGGTATTCCAATGTTTGAAAACATTATGTTTCACTCCTTAATGCGTGATTTTTGCCCGTTTTTTGATCATTTGTTTTTCATGGGCTTTGTTGTGCTCAAAGAAACGATCCTCTTCGACTTCATTGGATTGTTTCACTCCGCCTTGAACCATTGTCGAGGATACCTTTCTCAATCCGGTTTGGTCTTTTTGATAAACGAATGAAGCCCGTGTGGAAATGGCTGCTCCCGGCTCTGTCACAAATGGCATTACCCGATAATCAGCTTTCCACTGGTGAGGCGTTACTGTACAGCGGACATATCCGCGGTAATCGTTAAAGAACTTGATATGTGGATTTTCCTTTAAAATTTGATCGGTATCCGCCCGCTTATCCGCTCCGTTTCCTCCGGATGTGATGGAGGTGCCGACAAATTCAGCCCCGAAAATTTTTGAGCTTGTTTTATTAAAATCGACATGCAGATTCGATGCCCAGCTTGCGTGTACATCTCCTGTCAGCACAACAACATTATTTAAATTTTTGCTGTTAATGTAATTGACGACCCGTTCGCGCTGAGCCGGATAACCGTCCCATGAATCCATGCTGTAGATCGGGCTTGAGCTTGTCCCGAAATTCCACTTCGCAAAGAAGATTTGCTGTGCCAGCACATTCCAATATGCAGTCGAGCTGCTCAAATTGTTAAAAAGCCACTGCTCCTGTTCTTTTCCTAACAAGGTCCGATTCGGATTGAGCGATTCATCAGAAGGCGGCTTATTGCCGTCGTTATTGGCTTGGTCATCTCTGTACTGGCGTGTATCCAGCACATTAAATGATGCCAGATTTCCATACGTAAAGTGGCGGTACAGCTGCATATCCGGGCCATTCGGCAGAGAGGAGATGCGGAGCGGCATATGCTCATAATAAGCCTGATACGCCGCCGCACGGCGCAATACAAACGCGTCAACCGACTGCCCTTTTTCCGGGATTTTATTGGCATAGTTATTTTCAACTTCATGGTCATCCCACGTGACAACCCAAGGAAACGCCGCATGCGCCGCTTTTAAATTAGCGTCTGAACGGTATTGGGCATGGCGGTTTCGATAGTCCTGCAGCGTAATGATTTCTGCGCTGTTGTGCGTGCGGACATTGCCCGTTTTCGATACATATTCATTCGGCCCGTACTCATATATGTAATCACCGAGATGAAAGACAAGATCAAGCTTTTCCTTCGCCATATGCTTGTAGGCTGTATAATAGCCATGCTCATATTGCTGGCAGGAAGCGAAGGCAAAGGTCATTTTCGGCACATTGGCACCTGGGGCGGGCAGTGTTTTTGTTTTTCCGACAGGACTTAGCTCATGTCCGGTTTTGAATCGGTAATAGTACACTTTGTTCGGCTCAAGCCCGTCCGCTTCCACGTGGACAGAATGGGCGAGGCTCGGTTTGGCCATTTCTGTGCCCTTTCTTACGATCTTGCGGAAGTTCTCATCCTTTGCCACTTCCCATTTGACAGGCACAGCCTGGTTCGGCATCCCCCCGCCGTTCAGCGGATCTGGCGCCAAACGCGTCCAGAGCACGACGCTGTCAGAAAGCGGATCTCCTGAAGCGACGCCGAGCGTAAACGGATAACTAGAGAACTTAGGCGCAGCATTTACTTCAAATGCTCCTACTGACTGAGCAATGGTTAATCCAAGAGAAAGCCCCGCAATTTTTCCAGCCCCCTGAATAAATTTGCGGCGGTCAAACGTATTATTCTGAAAGCTTTCGTCTTTCAATTTCTGTACCCATTCGTCAAAACGACTGTCATTTGCCATTCCAGATCCCCTCTCTTCTCATTGATCGCTTTCATTATAGGAAACCATTGTTAATTAGCTGTGAAGAAGTGTGAAGGGATTGTAAGCACTGAACATGGGAAACAGGACTTCATTCACAGCCCTTTCGCCGAAACATGCCGACAGCTGGCAAAACGGCGTGTTTTCTGCATATCCTGTCGTTTGCAAGCCGCCCTTTTTACCCATTTTTCTTCACATGATCTTAAAAAAACAAAAACACCGAGCGATTTTGCAAAATCACTCAGTGTTCGGAAAAGCTGTCTGTTATTTAGAAAACAATCTGCTGAAAAAGCCCTTCTTTTCCGGTTTTGCAGCTTCAGGCTCTTGTTCTATTAAAATTCCTTTTTCCTTCACTTCTTGCAGCCAAAATGGAAATTCAGTAAGCAACGCATCATAAAGCTCATCATCAGAGATGCGTTCAATGTCTTCGATATGCAGGAAGTTTGCGTTATCAACAACACGCCCTTCTAGCGTATCCAGTTTATTAAGAAAATCGAAGTTGCCGTTTCCGATGCCGACAAACTGCCAAAACACCGGTTTATCAGAGGCAGCTTCAATAATAGGTTTGATGGATTTTTTACACCCTCCATCATTAATAAAAACGATAAAAGCGGGATATGAACTCGGTTCTTCCACAACATATTTATGTAACACATCTTTTATGACCGGCGGCTCATCATTTCTCCCGAATTTATGCAAGAGTTCATTATTCAAAATTTCGCGATCAACATAGCCTGAAAAATCGATTTCATTGACTGGCTTTAACCGGGAGAATTCATTATCATAAACCCATACATCAAGCAGGCCGTTATCATCAAACTGATCAGCCACAGCCAAAATCCGCTCCACCACTTTTTGAACCTTTCCGTTTTTATACAGCGTTCTCATTGAACCGGTAATATCCAGCACCAGCCCGACACGAGCCGTCACCTTGGTTAACTGCTTTTTCTCCAGTACGATTTTTACGCTCTTCTTTTGCAGGTCAATTGTCGCCATTTTGTCATCTCCTGTAGTTCTTTTATCCGATTATCTCACAGAAATATTTACCATTGGTATAACTTTTTAAAGAAAAAACACCGTTCAGATGTGAACGGCGTCTCTCCTTAAAATGTGTTATATACATTTTCACATGTTTCGCCCGTCGGCTGATAAAAACAATGTGATTTGAATCTGGCCACAAACGGCTGGTTATACCAGGTCGGCGGGCAGTTTCCTCCCGGCTTGAAATACCACAAGCTGAATTTTGCCGGCCAGAACCTCTCCCCGTTTATCGTCCGGCGTGCCAAGGCCCGCTCGCTTTCCCGCGGTCTTTGATAAAAGTATCCATGGGTCACCGCTTCAAACGCATGCGGCTGAAAAATCATCTGCCTGATGGTGCGGAGGCCTTTAAAATCAGAGCAATTGGCCCTCAGCCGATTAATCCCAACATTTCCGACAAGCAGCATCCCCTGCTTTCCTTCACCTTCCGCTTCCGCTCTGAGCAGCCGTGCCATCAAGTTGACATCAGCGCTTGTTGCTCTCACAACCGCCATCACGTCACCTCCCCTTTTTCTCCTTTCATCATATTGCAATACCCAAAGAGTGATGACGGAGGGACAGGAGAAGTTTTAAAATTTATTCTCCCGGTGCTGTCACAAACCATAAAGATCGGTAATTGTAGAAGAAAAATGGACATCTGGCCGTCAAGGAAATCTCCGGTAAAATCCCGGATTCCACGGGCATGGCAGATGCAGATTCACCCCCCTGTTTCATAACAGTTCTTCAGCCTTTTTCCAACCGTAGCCGAAAACGCTTTGTAAAGAACACAAAGTAATGTTTAACTTTCCGTATTTGAGGAATCATACATAACAAATCAGATAAAAGAAGGAGGAACCTTATCATGACACATGTGAAAGCGCTCGCGATTAAAGGTATTATGACGATTATTGTTTTGTATTTGGTGCTGGGTCTTGGTTTTGGTTTCACGTTTGGTGATACGCTGCTGATGACGGTTGTGTTAGGGGTCATTTCTTATTTGCTTGGAGACCTTTATGTATTGCCCCGATGGAACAATATGATCGCCACTTTGGCTGATTTCGGTTTGGCATTTCTCGTGATTTGGCTGATGGGCATGCCGCTTTCTATGGGGATGACTGGCGGAGAAATTGCGCTGGCGGCTCTATTTGGAGCAATCGCCATGGCCATCGGTGAATATTGCTTCCATTTCTATATGATGAGCAAAGAAATTGGCAAAAAGCATTATCTTGAAACAAGAACAGATTCATAATCAAAAGGCCGGTGCTGACAGCATCGGCCTTCTATCATAAAGCATCTTCCCGGTCTATGTTTCGGACAGACCAAATCGCTATCAAGATGCCGATCGCACCTAAAGAAAGCGGAATGTAGATAATCGTTGCCAGCGATAACTCGGGGCTTTGCTGGCTGATCAGTATCGTCAATATAACCGATGAAATGATAGCAGCCGGAACAGAGCGTTTCCTCATCCCAAAATATAAAGGAATAAAACTCAAGCACGCAGCCGAAGCGGCATATATCGCCATACTGCCGACCTCTTGCCCGATAGTCTGGACTGATAACATCGCAGGTGTAAGTTGATAATATTGATTGATTTGCGCAAAGATGAATGAAAGCGCAATTTCAGACACCATAATGGTGATAAACGTCAGTCCGCCTGTAATCAGCAGCTTGGCAGCAATCAGTTTTTTCCGGCTGATGGGATATGTAAACATGACGGTAATCGTTTTATTTTTGTACTCGCTAATAATCAATTTGGCAATCAGCACACTGGCGAAAACAACAAATACAGATCTTACAAACGTTCCAAGCAAAAATAGCGTGGATGCCGCATCAGTCATCACCTCCGGCTGCGGGAGTTTTTTTTCTTCTGATGCGATCAAGCATATAAATCCGAGAATACATAGATTTGCAATAACGGCGCCTCTGTAATACCAGCCTAATTTCATTTTTTTTAATTCAAGTTTCATTAAATTCAACATGTTGTTTCAACTCCGTATTTAAGCATCTTGCCGGTCTGCTTTCCTGACTGCCATGTATGAAAAAAACAAACCGACAGCAGCTAGAGATAATGGAATATATACAATGGAAGAAATGGACAGGCCCGGGCTTGTTGAACTCATCAGCATGACGATCACGACAGATGAAATGATGGTTGCCGAGACAGAGTGCTTACGCATCCCAAAAAAGATGGGAACTAAACTGGTGCCAGCGGCGCCAAAAGCGAAAACCGCCATTTTTACCGAATGCTGAGAAATGACATCGGCGCTCAATTCTCCCGGAATGACATGGCAGATCGAATTGAGCATATAGAAAGCGGCTGCTACGAACGCATTTGAGACTAAAATAGTGATAAACGTCAGCCCGCCTGAGATGCTAAGCTTAGCAGCAAGCAGTTTTTTCCGGCTGATCGGGTACGTAAACATCACTTGAATCGTTTTGTTTTTATATTCCGATATGACTAATTTGGCGATCAGTACAGCGCCAAAAACGATAAACACCGCTCTGACAAAAGTGCCAATGACGAGAAATGCATCATCCATGCTTTGGAACGATTCAGTGCCCTCCGCTTTTTCTATGTAACTGACCAACCACATAAAGCCAAGGATAATCAGGTTAGCAATGATAACTCCTCTCACATACCATCCCATCTTCATTTTCCTTAATTCGATTCTGATCAAATTCAGCAACGGTCTCGCCTCCTCTACGCACTGATGTGATTGCCGTTGATCAAGCTGATGAAGTAGTCCTCCAGTGAAGTATACTTTTTATTCATTGATTCAATGTCTACATCATTTAAAATCAGCGCTTTTGATATGGCACCCTGTGATCGTTGAGCATCATAAATCCGAATGGTTTTATCATTTAAGATTTTAAAGTTGGCAATGTGAAGTTCTTTCTCAAGCACAAAGCAGGCTTTTGTCTGATTCGATGTAACGAGTTCGATGTATTCTGTGTTTTGTCCCCTTACATCTTCCATCGACACCTCTTCCAGCAGCCTGCCGTCACGAATGACGCCGATTGTGTCCGCAATTTGTTCGATTTCACTCAGCATATGGCTGGAGATCAGCAGTGTCATTCCATACTCTTTGCTTAATACTTGAAATAAGTTTCTGATCTTTTTAATGCCGACAGGATCAAGGCCGTTTACCGGCTCATCCAATATAAGCAGATCAGGTTTGGTGAGGATGGCGCGCGCTATGCCGAGGCGCTGCTTCATTCCAAGCGAAAATGTTTTGACGGGTTTCTTGTCGATCTGTTTTAAATTCACCATATCGAGCACTTCTTGAATGGCTTTTTTATTGTGGTATCCCATGTATGCACAATGCAGCTCTAAATTTTCGATAGCCGTCAGATTTTCATAGAAAATTGGATATTCAATCATGCTGCCGATCTTGCCAAGCACCTCATATGACGTATGAGTGAGATTGTTTCCGAGGATATTGATTTCACCGCTTGTCGGTTTTACAAGACTTGTCAGCATTTTCATGATGGTTGTTTTCCCTGCTCCGTTCGGGCCGAGAAAGCCGTAAATTTCACCTTTTTTGATATGCATGCTGACATCTGATACGACTTCTTTGCCTTGAAACGTTTTGGTCAGTCCGTTTGTTTGTACGATGTAAGTCAACGTTGTTGCTCCTTTCCTCTTTTTCCTGTTTTCTATTGTAGCGGCGGGCACTGTCATTTTTATTTCTTCATTCTTAAGAAATTCTTACGATTGTTAATAGGTCATTCGTTTTAATGTAATCGTAAACGCTGTCCGTTCATACGGCTTGCTTTGAAGAGAGATGGAGCCCCCCATTTTTTCCACAAGCCTTTTCGTGATCGTCAAACCGAGACCGCTCCCTTGGAATGCTTTGTTTCTTGATTCTTCAAGTGTGTACAGCCTCTCAAATACCCGCTGCTGGTCTGTTTCACTGATTCCTTTTCCGCGGTCCCATACGGAGATGGCAATGCTTGTCTCATCATAAGAAAGTGATAATCCGATAAACTTGCCAACCGCGCCATATTGAATCGCATTGGATAATAAATTTTGCAGGATACGGTCCAGCGCCTCTTCATTTGCATGCGCGTATACCGGTGTATCCGGAATATCAATCTCCGCGTTAAAACCTTTTGCCTGAACGGCATCATAGTAATGCAGGATATTTCGTTTGCATACTTCGTTGATATGTATTTTTGTGATCGGGATTTGTTTGTCTTCAGATTCCAATTTGGCTAAATCAAAAAAAGAGTGGATCATTTGGATGAGTTCATTTGTTTTTTGGTGCAGCTTCTCAAGCAGTCTTTCCCGCTCGCTGTCCGGCATATCCCGGTCACTTTGGATGGCTTCGATATAACCGAGAATGACCGTCAGAGGTGTTTTGAGATCGTGTGACATATTGGTCAGCATCCGTCTCATGGATTGCTCTGTTTTTGCAAACCGGGCGTTGATATGCTGATGGTCCTCAGCGAGCAGATTGATGTTGACGAGCAGATTCCTAAGCGCACGGTCATCTGTATGAAGTAAAACCTGATCGGCCGATTCGTTGTCAAGCATGGCGCTAAGCTTTTCTGCCGTATACGTCAAATTCCTGTCCCGGTTCTTTTTCATCATATATTGAATGACATTCAGACACGCTAAAGCGATGATAGCGGCAATCGTTAATACTGCCATTCTAAAACTCTCCCCATTTATAGCCGATGCCCCATAATGTTTTGATATATTGAGGAGACGATGGATCATCTTCAATCTTTTCTCTCAGCCGTCTCATATGTACATTAATGATGTTTTGGTCGCCGAAGTACTCCTCATTCCATACGGAACGATAGATTTGTTCTTTCGTAAACACCTTTTTAGGATTTGCTGCAAATAGTGTCAGCAGCTGCCATTCGGTTGACGTCAGCTGAAGCGGTTCGCCGTTTTTCAGAACGGATACATTGTCTATATCGATCGTAAGCTGGTGAACACGAATCACCTGATGTTCAGCCGGTTCACTCGACGAATATTGCGTCGCCCTCCGTATCGCTGCTTTGACTCTGGCTGTCAGTTCAATCATCGAAAACGGTTTGGCGATATAATCATCCGCCCCGAATCCCAGCCCCAGTGCTTTATCAACATCTCCGTCTTTTGCTGAAATCATTAAAACAGGAATCTTGCTTTTTTCCCGAATGATTTTTAAAACATCCATTCCATTCAGCTCCGGAAGCATAATATCAAGCAGAATGAGGTCGTACGCCTGCTCTTGAAACCTCCGAATGCCCTCTTCACCGTCGAAAGCATGCACGATTTCAAAGCCTTCTTTTGTTAAATAATGGTCCACCATTTCACTGATGGAATGGTCATCCTCCACAAGCAATATGCGCTGCATCCTCTCACCTAACCTTTTTCATAGTCAAAAAAACACACATGTCATTACGCTTATTGTAATTGAAAAACATGTGTGTTTTACAAAATTTATTCTTTTTTTCCTGTTTTCAGCTTTTACCTGCAGCCGCTCTGCTCAGTTTTTCTCCTTTACTTGTTCATATGTTTTTGGATAAAATCCAAAAGCGTATTTCCTTGTGCGGTAAGAATGACGCCCTTCCCGCTGCATGCCGGGCAAGGTTTGCCTTCTATTTCTCCGGCTCTTTCACAATGCGGACAAGCAACCTCCAGATCATCAGTTGCGATCACCATTTGAATTCCTCCTTTCCCATTGATTAAACATGGACCACCAGCCTTCTTCCATTGGCCGTCACCTCCTTTAAGAAACACAAAAACCCCCGTCCTATCAAAGGACGAGGGTCTCGCGGTACCACCTTTATTAACAGCTAAAAAGCCATTCGCTCATCAGTACAGAAAACGTCAGTTTCGATACTCCTCTCTTGGTAACGGGGAGAGCATCCCGGCATTGCCTACTATCTAATCAGCAAAGCAATTCAGAAGCCCATTCGGCATCAGGGGAGGATCGGTTCACACCTGCCACCGACTCTCTGAACCCCGCACTGATGCTTACTTGCTCTTCCTCACAATTGTTAATCCGTTCTTTCGTTTGTAAAATTTATAATACTCCGTCAATTTATAGAAGTCAATTCTTAATCCAATTTAGATTCGCCAAGTGCTTCCAGAGCCATATTTACGTGCTCCTCCTGCTGTGTCTGAAGAGCGAACTTGGCAATTTCCAGCGGATACGCCGCCTTCATCTCTGAGATGTGATCCTGCATTTTTGACCATACACGGCCGCCTGCTTGATCATAGCATTCAAGCAAACGGGCTGTTTCTTTTTCTCCGAAAATCATGTGGTAAAAGACAAAATCCTTGGCTGGATCGGCGACTTTCGCTTCTGTCCAATCCAGAAGGCCTGTGACGTGTTCATTTTGATCAATAAGGATATGCGGCGGATGGAGATCGCCGTGTATCAGCGCGGAGAAACCGGGCCAGTATGCATCATCATTGATCCACGTTTGCCATCTTTCCCAAAGCTGCTTAGATACGCCAAACTTATTCTTCACATCAGCCATAAATTCAGCTGTCATTTTCCTGAAATCTTCTGGCATCACCACTTCTATTCCGGATTGGCCGGCAGATGTTTGATTCATGCCATGCAATTCTGCCAGTATTTCGGCAAGTGTATGAACAAAATCGTCTGACGGCGGCTGATGATTCATATTCCATACATATTGTTTCTGTTCCAAATCAATCCCAGCAGCAGGCGTTCCGCTAAGCTTCGGGTAAGCGATCAATTCCGGCGTATGAATTTTCCAATCCGGCACATCAGCTGTGAGATTCGCGCGGAGAAAGGCAAGCGTTCTGCCTTCTGAAGCTGCTCTTTCAACAACATCGCTTCGCCGCGGTTTCCGCAGTACCCATGGCATACCTGTATCATCCTCGGCAAATACAACTTGAAAATCCATTCCCATTTCATTCAATTGAGCGTTATCAGAGTGAACCGTCAAACCTTGATTGCGTCCAAGCGCGACAATCTCAGTGATTAGCTGCCTTTCGTTCGGGTTTGTCATCTCTTTTCCCCTTTCTCATATTCCGCCTGTCGTTAGAGAGAAGGGATGTTTTTAAGGAACAAAAAAAGAGGGCAGCATCGCCACCCTCTTTTCATTACAATATTAGGGTACATACATAGGCAGATTCATCCCGATTCCCCGCATCCAGGCGAGTGTCGTTCACTATTGAATTCGTGTTAATCGGAATCTATTGAATGCCATGTCGGAACCCCTCCGTTCATTGTAGTTGATCTCCATGTTACATCATATTCCAGTTTTGATCTACTATAAAAAATGAATCAAGTCACAGGCGCAGGGTTAAACAAACACAAATCATTATGAAGGCCCCAATGGTCCGCCCATGTTTGTTTCCTGCCGCTCGCTACATCTAAGACCATCCGAAAAATCTCCCAGCCGACTTCTTCGATACTGGCCTCTCCGGTAGCAATTCGCCCGGCATTGATATCGATTAAATCCTCCCAATGTCTTGTTAATGAATGGTGTGTAGATACTTTCAGCACCGGCGCAGCAGCCAATCCATACGGTGTTCCTCTGCCTGTCGTAAAGACCTGCAGATTCATGCCTGCCGCCAGCTGAAGGGTTCCGCACACAAAGTCGCTTGCCGGCGTCGCTGCAAACAGCAAACCCTTTTTCTCCGCCTTCTCCCCAGGCCCGAGCACACCGGAAATGGGGCTTGTGCCTGACTTTGCTACCGATCCTAACGCTTTTTCCACCACATTGGATAAACCGCCTTTTTTATTGCCAGGTGACGGATTGGCGCTTCTGTCTGCTTCCCCCCGCCTCAGATAGCTGTCATACCACTTCATCTCATCGATCAGCGAACGTCCGACCTCTTCGCTGACAGCCCGGGGCGTTAATAAGTGAATCGCATCCCGCACCTCAGTCACTTCAGAAAACAAGACCGTTGCGCCTGCCCGAACCAATAAATCAGCCGCATATCCCACTGCCGGATTCGCCGTCACGCCGGAAAAGGCATCACTGCCGCCGCATTGAAGGCCAATTACCAGATCAGAAACAGGGCAGGTTACACGGACTCTGCTGTTGAGTCTGATTAACCGCTCCTTCGCCATTTCCATGATCGATTGAATCATATTCGCAAAGCCTTGATGATCTTGAAGTGAAATGATGTGATCTTTTTTCTCAGGTGCAATCCGTGCCGGGAGGAGCTTTTCACATCCTAATCCGACCACCATCACTTCCCCGCCGAAGTTCGGATGCTTTGCCAGATTTTGAATCGTGCGGATGGGAATCACGGCGTCTGGGGCATTGATGGCCACGCCGCATCCATATTGATGATGAAGCGGCACGACATCATCGACATTTGGATATTTCGGAAGAAGTTCTTCTTTTATCCGTTTTACCGCATAATCCAGCACGCCGACGACACATTGAACACTTGTGGTGATACCGAGAATATTTTTTGTTCCCGCACTGCCGTCAGCATTTCGATATCCTTCAAACGTATAGCCTTCAAGAGGCGGCAGCGGTTCAGGCACTTTGTTTGCGATAGGAAGGTCATGGAGTTCCGGAGGGGCGGGCATTCTCACCAAAGCTTCCCGCACCCAGCTTCCGCGTTTGATCGGCTGATCTGCAAATCCGATCACTTCTCCATAACGCACGATGGCATCCCCCTGATTCAAATCGGTTAGGGCCACTTTATGGCCTTGAGGAACATCTTCTTCAAGCATCAGCCCGCATGGAAAAACAGTGCCCTTTTTCAGTCCGCCGTCATTTACAATAATCGCCGTGTTATCTTTTACATTCACTTTAATGTAAAGAGGCGCTTGATTCTGTCTGAGGTTCATCACCATAGGAATATCACTCCTCAACATTGTAAACGCTTTCCGATTTTGATTTAAAAAAAGCCGCAAATCCCGATTTCAAACTGCGGCTGTCATAACAATTATGTTTCGTCTATCCCATTCAAAATTTTGTCACGGACAAATTTCAAATGCTCATACATGTGGTAATGAGCCTGGTAAGGATCTCTTTTGGCAAGGGCGTCGTAGATTTTTTTGTGGTATTCAACCGTAACATCCCTTTCCCTGTACGGAATCTGGCTGTCGATTTTCGCATGCGTGATCAGCAGAGATTGAATCATTCCTTCAACAACGGGATTATTAGCGCTTAATGCAATAATTCGGTGAAATTCTTTATCTGCTTCTCCATAATTGTTGTCAGTGCTGCTGGCGATGTCGTCGATTGTTTTCTGTAAACGCTTAAGCTCATCTTGATTTATCTTTTCCGCGGCAATCGTCACCAGCCCGAGTTCTAACGCCATCCGTGCTTCAATAATGGCCGGAAGATTATCAGTCGCCAAAGCAAGCATGACGGAAAAAGGCTGCATCCCGATTTTGTCGTTGAAATACGTGCCCCCGCGGGTTTTTCTCGTGATAACGCCCAGCGTCTCTAGTGAGCTAAGCGCTTCGCGAAGCACCGGTCTGCTGACATGTAAGATATCCATTAGCTCCATTTCTGTCGGCAATTTATCTCCGGCCTTTAATTGTCCGCTTGACAGTAAATGGACAATCCGTTCAATGACTTGCTTGGCTAATGTTTTCCGATTGACTGTATCCACCTTCAGATCTTCTAAACCTTCGTACACGAACAACTCTCCCTTCAGTTGTTCAATTGTAAGACAAAATATTCGTTATGACAATATTTAGAATAAAACTTATCGCACGAGACACGGGCGCTTGCGGTCAAACTCCCAATTGCTGATCAGAAACTGCATAGGAATTGCATCGTTCCTTGCGCCTAAATTCATTTTTCGATAGAGATCATGCGCTTTTTCCACTTGTTCCATATCAATTTCGATGCCAAGCCCAGGCTTATCAGGCACCTTCACACAGCCATCAGCAATTTCTAAAGGCTGTTTGGTTAAACGCTGTCCGTCCTGCCAGATCCAATGGGTATCAATCGCCGTGATGCGTCCCGGAGCTGCGGCCGCGACATGGGTAAACATGGCAAGAGAGATGTCAAAATGATTATTGGAGTGCGAGCCCCACGTCAGCCCCCAATCATGGCACATCTGTGCAACCCGCACCGAACCCTGCATCGTCCAGAAATGGGGATCAGCCAACGGAATATCGACCGCGTGCAGCTGAATCGCGTGCCCCATTTCCCGCCAGTCAGTCGCAATCATATTTGTCGCTGTCGGCAGGCCTGTCGTGCGGCGGAACTCAGCCATCACTTCACGTGCGGAATAACCGTTTTCCGCCCCGCACGGATCTTCGGCATAAGCAAGTACATCATGCTTTCCTCTGCATAATGTAACAGCTTCTTCTAGCGGCCAAGCCCCGTTCGGATCAAGGGTAATTCTCGCCTCAGGAAAACGTTTTGATAACGCGGTGACGGCTTCCATTTCTTCCTCGCCCCGCAATACGCCGCCTTTCAGCTTGAAATCTTGGAAGCCGTAGCGCTCTTGCGCCGCTTCTGCAAGACGTACAACGGCCTCAGGAGTCAGCGCTTCCTCATGGCGGAGGCGGAACCAGTCGCAATCTGACTGCTGATTGCTTTGATACGGCAATGTCGTCTGCTTTCGGTCACCAATGTAAAATAGATAACCGAGCATCTTGACCTCATCCCGCTGCTGTCCTTCCCCAAGCAAAGCCGCAACCGGTTCATTGAGAAATTTGCCGAGCACATCTAACAAAGCGGCTTCCAAGGCTGTGACCACATGCACCGCAGTGCGCAAATCAAATGTCTGGATACCGCGGCCTCCCCTGTCCTGGTCCCCAAACTGCTTTCTGACTGTTTGCAAAATCGACTGGTACGCGCCGATCGATTTTCCGACAACAAGCGGCTCTGCAAGCTCCAGTGTGCGGCGGATCGCTTCCCCGCCCGGCACCTCGCCGACACCCTGATTCCCGCTGCTGTCCGTTAAGACGACAAGATTTCGGGTAAAAAACGGGCTGTGGGCGCCGCTTAAATTCAGCAGCATACTGTCATGACCCGCGACTGGAATGACTCTCATTTCAGTAATTGATGGAATATTCGATCTTTTTTCTTTTTGAACCTGTTCCTGTATTGGTGAACTCATCTGTCATCCTCCTTTGATAAAGCGCTTTCATAAGTATTAGACAGGTAGTGATTGATCGGGGTCTTGCTCTTGTTTCTTTAGTACGACTCGTTTGATCGGCCCGACCAGCAGCAAATAGCTGAGGACTGCTGCAATCGCATTAGCGCCGACAAAAACGAGGGCGCCATTAAAAGATCCTGTGGCATTCACGATGTAGCCGATAATAATCGGAGTCGTAATCGAGGCGATGTTTCCGAATGTGTTGAACAAACCGCCGCTTAATCCCGCACACTCTTTTGGCGACGTGTCCGACACGACAGCCCAGCCCAAGGCGCCAAAGCCTTTTCCGAAGAACGCGAGTGACATGATTACAACGACGAGCCACGCTGATTCTGTATAGTTGCAGATAATCATGCTGCAAGACAGCAGCATGCCGACAATGATCGGTCCTTTTCTCGCGAAGGTGAGAGAACGGCCTTTTTTCAGTAAAAAATCAGACACGATGCCTCCAAGCACGCCGCCCGCAAATCCGCACAGCGCCGGGAGGGAAGCCACAAACCCCGCTTCTAGAATGGACATTCCGCGGGCCTGAACCAAATATACCGGAAACCATGTGAGAAAGAAATAGGTGAGAGTCGTAATGCAATATTGCGCGATGTACACGCCAATCAGCATGCGGTTGGTTAATAACTGTTTGATATACGGCCATTTTGATTCTTTTTCCTGCTTGCTTTGACTGTCATCCATTGAAATCAGCCCGCCGCCTTCTTCAATGTACGCAAGCTCGGCTTTGTTGACCTTCGGATGTTTTTTCGGTTCATATACCGTTTTTAACCAGATAAAAGCCAGTAGGATTCCCGCGGCCCCCATCACTACGAAGACGGAATGCCAGCCAAAAGAGTGGGTGAGCCAGCCCATTAAAGGAGAAAAAATGACGATTGCGAAGTATTGAGCTGAGTTAAAAAAGGCTGAAGCTGTACCGCGTTCGGAGCTCGGGAACCAGGAAGCAACCACTCTGCCGTTTCCGGGAAATGAAGGCGCCTCAGAAAGCCCGACTAAAAAGCGCAGCGCAAACAGCAGGATAATCGCTGTGCCAGCGGTAAAAAATCCAATCGCCCCTTGCAGCAGCGTAAAAAATGACCAGAAAAAGATGCTTAACGCAATAACCGTTTTTGATCCAAATCGATCCAGCAGCCAGCCTCCGGGAAGCTGTCCGATGACATAGGCCCAGCCGAATGCAGAAAAAACATACCCCATGGCAACCGAATCCAGTCCAAGGTCATGCTGGACGGAATCACCCGTAATCGAAAGCGTCGCACGATCTGCGTAGTTAATAGACGTCACAAGAAACAGCATAAATACGATGAACCAGCGTACAGATGTTTTTTTGCCCGCCGGCGAAACATTCGCATGGTCTTTTTTCATAATATCTTCTCCTTTGTCAAAGTAGAGAATCTATGCTGGCTGGTGATAAGGCTTGGAAAGAGACAAGCGCCTCTTTCCAGCACCTTTACTGCTTCACAAATACGGTTTTGATCGCCGTGAAGAAGTCCTTCGCGGCCTCACCCTGTTCGCGGGAGTGGGAGCTTGATTGCTTCATGCCGCCAAATGGCGCCTGAAGCTCAACCCCTGCGCTTTCCGCGTTGACCCTGACAAGCCCGGCTTCAATCTCATCAACGAATGAAAGCATACGGCCGATGTTTTGCGTAAAAATAGATGCACTTAATCCGAACTTCACATCATTGGCGATGTCTAAAGCCTCCCTCATCGTGTCCACCTTTAACAGAGCGATGACCGGTCCGAAAATTTCCTCCTGGGCAATCGTCATGTCAGATGTCACGTTGTCAAAAATGGCAGGCTGCACATAATATCCGTTTTGATACTTTCCATCCTCCAGCTTTTCTCCTCCGATCAAAAGAGAAGCGCCTTCCTGCTTGCCTTTTTCAATATACGATAGACAGTTATCAAGCTGATTTTTGCTTGCGATCGGTCCCATCCAAACGTTTTCTTTCAAGCTGTCTCCGATCGTGATCTCCTTTGTGCGCTGCAGCAGTTTTTCTTTAAAGCGGTCGTAAATTCCGCTTTGGACAATGACACGGCTTGTTGCGGTGCACTTCTGGCCCGTTGAACGGAAAGCGCCTGTCACCACGGCTTCCGCTGCCGCTTCAAGATCAGCATCGTCCGCTACGATCACCGGGTTTTTCCCGCCCATTTCAAGCTGATATTTGGCGCCTCTCGCTAAAGCTGCTTGCCCGATGATTTTCCCAACCTGATTCGAACCCGTGAACGTAATGGCATTGACCCCGTCATGTTCGGCAATACCTTGGCCGACAACTGACCCTTGGCCAGTCACCAAATTGATGACTCCCGCCGGAAATCCCGCTTCTTCAAAACAAGCGATGATCTTCGCACATGTAACGGCAGTTTCTGTTGCGGGTTTGATGACAACAGTATTGCCGTACACCAGTGCCGGCGCCATTTTCCAAATCGGGATCGCTACCGGGAAGTTCCACGGCGAAATCACGCCGACGACACCAAGCGGGACACGAGTTGTAAACATCAGTGCGTCTTTGTCAGTAGACGGAATAACATCGCCTGTTTTGCGCATGCCCTCGCCGGCGTAATAGCGAAGAATCGCAATGCCGCGAGCGGTTTCTCCTTTTGCTTCCGGCAGGGTTTTTCCCATTTCACGCGTCGCACATGCGGCGATGTCCTCTAAGCGCTGCTCCATGATATCAGCTGTTTTGTACAGCAGTTGGCCCCGTTCTGCACCCGTCAGCTTTCTCCATCCCGTTTTTGCCTCATGAGCGGCGGCGACGGCCCGGTCCACATCATCAGCCGTTGATCTCTGCACATAGCCGACGATGTCGTTCACATCGGCAGGATTTTCCGATTTGATCATATCGCCTGATTGAGCTTTGACCCACTCTCCATTAATAAAATTGAGATATGTGTTTTTTTCCGTGATTACAGACATGCCCATTGCCCCTTTCATGCTTTTTATGTTTGTCAAACCGTCGCGGCCTTCTTCGGGAAACGATCCGCCGCTTGCTTCAAAATGGCTTCTAATTCCTGATAGTGTTCTTTTTCAACCGGCCCGACAGGCGGTCTGGCTGTATTTCTCACATTCATCCCCATAATCTCCATTCCGGCTTTGATCAAGGACACCGCGTACCCTTTCCGTTGCTTCCGGATGTCGTTGATCGGCAGAATGACATGCTGATAGAGTTCCTTCACTGCATCGTTGTTTCCGTTTTTCAAAGCTTCATAGAACATCCGGGAAATATGCGGAATATAATTCGAAATGGCTGAAGAATAAGAGTGGAAACCGATTGGCAGGTAGGACGGCATCGTCACTTCAGCCATCGGCATTCCGTTAAGCCATCCCAAGCGGTCACCAATTGTATAGGCGAGGTTGATATTCAAATCCATGTTCCCCACCCCGTCTTTCACACCAACAAGCTGTTCCAGCTCCGTCAGCCGCTTGATCTGTTCAAGAGAAAATACGGCATTGTCGCGCTGATACAGAATGGCATTCAAGTCTGTGCTTTCAATAATCGTTTTGGCGTACTGATACAGCCCCTCCTGTTCGCCATGCACCAAATACGGAGGAAGGATCAAATAGCCGTCAGCGCCTTTTTTCTCCGATATACGCGCCCAATCAAGCGCGGTGCTGAGATTGCCGCCCACTCCCGTATAGACCGGGACCTTTCCTCCCGCAGCCGAAACTGCGACTTCGACCATGTTTTCGTATTCTTTCTGGCTAAGGGACTGAAATTCCCCTGACCCGCAGGCGATAAAAATCGCTTCCAAGCCTTCTTCGAGCAAAAACTCGATATTTTGAAACAGAGCTTCTTCCTCCAGCTTTCCTTGTGTATTAAAAGGCGCAACCGGAAAACCTAAAATCCCTTCAGGTGCTTTTCTTATACGGCTCATGTACAAAACCTCCTGTCATTTGTGTAAACAGCTCATTTGAAAGCGCTTTAAAATCATGTGGTTGCATATCCTCTCCTTTCAACATATCCTTTTGTTTAATTGTAAGACAAATAAACAATAAGTCAATAACTTTATTTTCAGACTTTTCACAAAAACGCTGAAAGCCCCCGTTTTTCCGCATAAAAAAACAGCCGCTGCTAGCCGGCTGTTTTTTCACATACTTCTTTCTTTCATCGTTTCGTTCAAAAGCTTCGCTTCCAAAAAAAATACGTGTATAAATTTTTTCATATTCACTCTGGCAGGTGCGAGGGGTTTTGCCTCTTTGGATTGAATTTCTTTCATTTTTTGGCTGACGACCGGAAAATCAAAGAATTTTGATGCGTAGGTTTCGAATTTAGGATTCGAAAAATCAGTTGTGCCCAATGAGGCAAAATGGTCCAGCGAATGAATAATGGCTCTGCGGATTCGCTGTTCCGAGGCTTTCACTTCGCGGTTGATTTCCGTTTGTGATGCCGCAGCTCCAAGCTTTCGTTCCGCTACTTGTGTGAAGATTTGTTTTAAAGAAGGGATATTTTTTTCGTAAGGCTCAGATTGTTCATGCTCAGTTAAATACTGAAGGACCGCCATCATATCATGAGCGCCGCCTTCCCCCATCATACCGAGCTCGGATAGCAAAAATGTTCCCGCTTCTTTTAAGCTGTTGTCATTTTTATACTGAGACCGTGCTTTCCGTTCGGTTCGGTTGACCAGCCGGCTTAAAGAGTTTTGGATATCTCCGATCGAGTTTTCAAGCTCGATTCGTTCCTTCACCTTTTGCAGAACAGTCACAATTTCAATACGGTTAATTGGTTTATGAATAAAATATTCAATGCCGAGAGAATACGCTTCTCCGACCATTTCTTTAGCTTCCACTTGTGAGATCATTACGATTTTCCCGGAATAAGAGTCCTTGATCCGGCGTATGGTCTCAATTCCGTCCCGCCCGGGCATTAATAAATCGATTAACAAAATATCAATCTGCTTAAATTGCAATATATGCCCTTCCACTTGGCTTCCGTCTTCCGCTTCACCCGCAGCCTCTCCAAGGTCCTCATCCTCTATGATCTGCCTTAAAATCGACCGCACCGCGCGGTCATCATCAGCGATAAAAAAACGCATATTATCCGTTCATCCTTTCTGAATCAAATGTCTGGCAGGCAGCCTGATGGTAAAGACCATTCCTTGCTGCTGGTTGTGAAACTTGATGTCTCCCTCAAGCTCTGTCACGATTTCCTTGACGTAGGAAAGCCCAATTCCGGTTGAGGGCGTGCCAAACTTGTCATACGTTGAGGTAAAGCCCGGATCAAACACAATATCTCCTATTTTCTCCGAAATGCCGGGACCATTGTCTTCCACCTGAAATTCTATCATACTCTCATCTGGCTTACGGAGCCTCAGGCTGACCGTTCCCTCATCCCCCATCGCCTCCACCGCGTTTGCCGTCAAATTATTAATGATAGAAAGAACAATAAATACATGATAATCGTCATGCTCACCCTCTATTGAACAATGAAAATTGATCTGTTTGCCCAATGATTCAGCATACTTTTCATTCATTCGAATGACAAGCCGGAAAAGGTCCGAGGCATTCATATAATCTTTAAAACTTTCATTAGAAATCAGTTTCGAAAGCCCGGCATATATCCTCTGGTTGTCCTTTTTCACTTCATGAATTTCCCCTGCCAGCCTTAAAATCCTGCCGCCGAGCTGATCGTCCTTGCCCTTCACTTCCCGGTAGAGCTGATAGGATTCATTTGTCACGTGCTCTGTCGTTTTCAGCGTCTTTTTTAAATGCACTGTTTCTTCATATAAATTCGACACAATCATCAGCATGTGCTCATTTTGCCGCCTTGTCTGCTTTTCTCTGGACTGCGTTTCATACAGCTTCAGCACGTTAAAAAAGCTGATGACAATAAATGTATGAGAAATCGCAACGACCGCGATATCCGTTATTTTCTCAGGCGTCACCACCGTATGAAAAATAAGAAACTGAACGGCCAGCTCGACGCTATCGGAAGCAATTTCAATCATAAATCCATAAAAACCGAGCATTACCGGCCGATCACGATAGCGGTTCGCCTGCAACACATAAAACAGACATGCAAACGTCATGTAAAAGAAAAAGCCGGACGCTTGATCATACAGGATTGGAATCAGCCCTGCGTGTCTTCCGTCCCATAATTCCAATAAAACACGAAATACGAAAACCGATGTTCCAGTCAAAAATCCCGGCAATACAGCGGACACATGCCGCAGCAGCACTAAGAAAAAGAAAAAAGCCGGCGCGCCGAAGCTGATTCGGAACTCTTCATTGAGGGGATAAAATTTCAGTTCGCCTGCAAGCGGCACAGTAACGAGCATAAGCGCCATTATATATGCGTCTTTCTCAAAAAAACGTTCCAGTTTGATTATGATCACATCCTCATTTTTTATTTTGAGGAAAGGACAAAAAACCTGCAAATTTCTTTCGACCCAGTATGTAAGCTTTTTATAAAACCAACGGCTTATTTTCAAAAAATTTTTGTCGTATTTTGTATGATTCTGTAGTCTCCATTATACAGTTATGATACCTTTCCGCATTCTTGAAAGCGTTTAACGCCTCGCCTGTCTTCGATTTTACTCCGCCTCAGTCCCCAATAGCAAAAACAGATAGGAGGAATTTGATGAAAGAACTGATAAAAGAACGCCCGGAAGAAAAGAATCTGGCGTCACAGCTGTATGAATGGGTAGAACATTACCGCCCCTTTGCCGCCAATGGACAAAGCGCAAATTATATCCCCGCGTTAGGAAAAGTTAATGACTCACAGCTCGGCATTTGTATATTGGAGCCTAATGGAGCAATGATACATGCCGGCGATTGGAACGTCCCTTTTACCCTGCAAAGCATTTCAAAAGTCATCAGCTTTATCGCTGCGTGCATGAGCCGCGGCATTCCCTATGTGCTTGACCGCGTCGATGTCGAGCCGACAGGTGACGCCTTTAATTCAATTATCCGTCTTGAAATGCACAAGCCCGGAAAACCGTTTAACCCTATGATTAACGCTGGCGCCATTACAATCGCCTCGCTTCTTCCGGGAGAGACAGCCCGCGATAGGCTGGAGTATCTGTACTCTGTCATTGAAACATTAATAGGGAAACGGCCCAGAATACATGAGGAAGTTTTCCGGTCTGAATGGGAAACCGCCCACCGTAACAGAGCACTGGCTTACTACTTAAAAGAGACAAACTTTTTAGAAGCCGATGTGGAAGAAACGCTGGAGGTTTACCTGAAGCAATGCGCTATGGAAGGCACGACAGAAGACATTGCATTGATCGGCCTGATCCTTGCTCATGACGGTTATCACCCGATTCACCGCCAGCAGGTGATTCCAAAGGATGTGGCAAAGCTCGCCAAGGCTTTAATGCTGACATGCGGCATGTATAACGCCTCCGGAAAATATGCGGCGTTTGTCGGGGTACCGGCCAAAAGCGGTGTCTCCGGCGGCATCATGGCGCTGGTTCCTCCAAGCGCCAGAAGAGAGCAGCCTTTCCAAAACGGATGCGGCATCGGCATTTACGGGCCTGCCATTGATGAATACGGCAACAGCCTGACTGGCGGCATGCTGCTGAAGCACATCGCGCAGGAGTGGGAACTCAGCATTTTTTAAAATAAAAAACGAGGTGATTGTATGCAGCAATTCCTGGAACATATCGTCGGTTTCGCTAATGATTTTTTGTGGTCAAAGCTATTAATTGTATTGCTTCTTTCTTTGGGAATCTATTTTACGTTCAGGCTTAAATTTTTGCAGGTTCGCATGCTGAAGGAAATGGTCAGGGTATTAAAGGAAGGCGCTGCATCCCGGTCGAAAAACAGCATCTCTCCGTTTCAAGCATTTTGTATCAGCATGGCAGCCCGTGTCGGCACCGGAAACATTACGGGTATTGCCATTGCGATTGCGCTGGGCGGGCCCGGTGCGATTTTCTGGATGTGGATTATTGCCATTATCGGGTCAGCGTCAAGCTTTGTCGAAAGTACACTGGCTCAAATTTATAAGGTGAAAGATGCAAACGGCTTCCGCGGCGGTCCTGCTTATTATATGGAAAAAGGACTGAACAAAAGATGGATGGGCGCCTTGTTCGCCGTTTTAATCACGCTGTCGTTCGGTATCGTCTTTAACTCGGTTCAATCAAATACGGTCAGTCTCGCGTTTGAAAACGCGTTCGGCACAAACCGCCTGACACTTGGACTCATTTTAATTGCTGTGTTTGGAACGATTATCTTTGGCGGAGTCAAACGCATCGCAAAACTGGCTGAATATATTGTTGTTGTTTTGGCTGTCCTGTATATCGGAGTCGCTTTTTTCGTGATTCTCACAAACATCACCCAGCTGCCTGCCGTTTTTGCGCTTATTGTCAAAAACGCGTTTGGATTTGACCAGGCGGCCGGCGGTGCTTTGGGAGCGGCTTTAATGCAGGGTGTCAGACGGGGGATTTTTTCAAACGAAGCGGGAATGGGAAGCGCACCGAATGCCGCTGCCACCGCGACGACAAGCCATCCTGTAAAACAAGGGCTGATCCAGGCATTTGGTGTGCTTACTGATACGCTGGTCATTTGTACAAGCACGGCCTTTATCATCCTGTTTTCAGACGCCTATCATACACCGGGACTGAGCGGAATCGCATTAACTCAAGCCTCTCTCAGCTCCCATATCGGACCATGGGCGTCAGGCTTTCTCGCCATCCTGATCCTCTTATTTGGATTCTGTGCCTTGATCGGCAACTATTATTATGGCGAAACCAATATCGGCTTTTTGAACAAAAGCAAAAAACTGATCTTCGTTTACCGCATCGGCGTGCTTGCAATGATCGTGTTTGGCTGTGTAGCCAAGGTGCAGCTTGTATGGGATTTGGCCGATTTGTTTATGGGCTTGATGGTCGTCGTCAACTTAATCGCCATTTTCTTATTGTCTAAGGTGGTTTTTGCGGCTCTCAAGGATTATACCCGGCAGAAAAAAGCGGGCAAAGATCCCGTTTTTTATAAAAATGTCATAAAAGATCATGAGCGGATTGAATGCTGGGAGCTTTCAGAAACGCCTGCTGATCCTCATAACAAACAAATATCATAACGCAGAAGGTGTTCAGATCAATGGAATCTGAACACCTTTTATCTTTCGGTTGATTGACAAACATCAAGACGTCCTTTACCATTTTCATATCTTTTCAAAAAATCAGAAAGAAGGAACGGAACAGCCTATGAATCCAATTCAGCATCTATTAGATACATACCCGCTTATCGTGTTAGACGGCGCGATGGCAACCGAGCTTGAACGCAAAGGCTGCGACTTGAATGACAGTCTCTGGTCGGCAAAAATTCTGATGGAGCAGCCAGACCTGATTAAACAAGTTCATACTGATTATTTTGCGGCAGGCGCCGACTGTGCGATCACCGCCAGCTATCAGTCTACGTTTGAAGGCTTTGCCGCACGCGGGCTCAGCGAAGCGGAAGCCCGCCGGCTTATCCAGATGTCCGTCAGTATCGCGGCCGAAGCCCGTGATGAATTTTGGGCACAGAAAGGTAACCGCTTGAATCGGCCAAAACCGATCGTTGCGGCCTCTGTCGGCCCGTATGGCGCCTATCTTGCGGATGGCTCTGAGTATCGCGGAAACTACGGAATCTCTGAGGATGAGCTGGCTGAATTTCACCGCCCCCGTATGAAAGCCCTGATTGACGCCGGTGCGGATGTTTTGGCATGTGAAACGATTCCATGTCTTACTGAGGCAAAAGCAATTGTCCGTCTGCTGAAGGAATTTCCTGAAACATATGCGTGGTTCAGCTTCAGCGCGAAAGACGGTCTGCATATCAGTGACGGAACCCCTGCCGCTGAATGCGCGTCATGGCTTGATCAGCACAGTCAAGCGGCGGCGGTCGGGATCAACTGCACTCCGCTTCAGCATATCCCTTCATTGATTGCTGAGCTAAAGAAGAACACTTCTAAACCGATTATCGTCTATCCGAATTCAGGCGAACAGTATGATCCGGACACCAAAACATGGAACGGCGCAGCATGCGGCGAGCCTTACGGACAAAACGCGCGCATCTGGTATGAAAAAGGAGCAAAGCTGATTGGCGGCTGCTGCCGGACAAAACCGGAGGATATTAAAGAAATCGCCGGCTGGGCCCGGACTTTAAAAACCACTTGACTTATCGGAATAGTTTGTATATTCTAACCTAAAAGCCGGCTTGCCGGAATCTCGTGTCACCCGCTGACATGAGATTTTTTATTAGGAAGCCATCAAATCGCCGTATAGAAAGTTGGAAAAAGATGAAATCCGCTCACAACAAGAATGAGACAAACTTTCAGAGAAGTATGAAAAGCAGACACCTCTTTATGCTTTCATTAGGAGGCGTCATCGGAACCGGTCTGTTCTTAAGTTCAGGCTATACCATACAGCAAGCAGGCCCTGCCGGAACCATCCTTGCGTACTTAGTCGGCGCGGGAATTGTCTATTTGGTCATGCTGTGCCTTGGCGAATTGTCTGTAGCCATGCCAGTGACAGGCGCGTTTCATACCTATGCAGCAACATACATAGGGCCGGGCACAGGTTTTACGGTCGCCTGGCTGTACTGGCTCACATGGGTCGTTGCATTGGGATCTGAATTTACAGCGGCAGGCCTGCTAATGCAGCGCTGGTTCCCCGATACGTCTGTTTGGATGTGGAGCGCCGTTTTTGCTTTGTTGATTTTCTTGCTCAACGCGTTTTCAGTCAAGTTTTTCGCTGAATCAGAGTTTTGGTTTTCCAGCATTAAAGTATTAGCCATTGTATTATTTATTCTTTTAGGCGGCGCCGCTATGTTCGGCATCATCCCGATCAAAGACGGGGGCGCTGCTCCGATGCTGTCAAACTTCACAGCGGAAGGCGGGCTCTTTCCGAATGGATTTGTCCCCATTTTCATGACCATGCTGTCTGTCAACTTTGCCTTCTCGGGAACTGAGCTGATCGGAATTGCCGCGGGTGAAAGCGTCGATCCCGACAAGACCATACCAAAAGCGATTAAAACAACGGTCTGGCGCCTCTCACTCTTTTTTATCGGAACCATTTTTGTACTCTCAGGGCTGATTCCGATTCAAGAAGCGGGCGTTATCAAAAGCCCATTCGTTGCAGTCTTTGACAGAGTCGGTGTACCGTACGCAGCTGACATCATGAACTTTGTCATTCTGACAGCCATCCTGTCAGCCGCTAATTCCGGACTTTACGCTTCGTCCCGTATGCTTTGGTCACTGTCAAAAGAACAGACGCTTCACCCAACATTTGCAAAGCTGACATCAAAGGGAATCCCGCTAAACGCGCTGGTGTTCAGCATGATCGGCGGCATCCTGTCATTACTGTCCAGCGTATTTGCGCCAGACACTGTTTACGTTATACTCGTGTCGATTTCCGGCTTTGCCGTCGTTGTCGTTTGGATGGGCATCGCCGCTTCTCAATTCATGTTCAGAAAACGTTATCTGGAAGCGGGAAACAAGGTCACAGATTTGAAATACCGAACGCCTTGGTACCCATTTGTGCCGATTGCCGCATTTCTTTTATGTCTGGCATCCGTGATTGGCATTGCCTTTGATCCGAATCAAAGAATCGCGTTATATTGCGGTGTGCCGTTTATGGCCATCTGCTATGCGGTGTATTACACGAAAAACCGCAAAAGCCGTCCGGCCGCTGATATGACCCATTCAAAATAAAAGAACCTGCCCCAAGGCAGGTTCTTTTTCTATCCTCATACTTCCACTGTCCAATGAAACGGGTCTTTCACTTTTCCAAGCTGAATGTCAGTTATCGTTTGATACAGCTTTTTTGAGATTTCTCCTATTTGCCTGTCGTTCACAATCACCGTTCTTCCATGAATATTGAGTTCGCCGACAGGCGTAACAACCGCAGCCGTACCTGTGCCGAATACCTCTGTCAATTCCCCTCGTGCGGAGGCTGCATAAATATCATCGATCGATATCTTTTCTTCCCGGACCGGGATGCCCCAGCTTCTGATCAGCTCAATAGCAGAAGCTCGTGTAATCCCGCTCAAAATGCTTCCGCTTAATGCAGGAGTCACAACTTCTCCATTTATGACGAAAAAGATATTCATGCTCCCTACTTCTTCCGCGTATTTCTTTTCAATGGCATCCAGCCATAGCACCTGATCATAGCCTAATTCATTCGCCTTCTGCTGCGCCTGAAGACTCGCCGCGTAATTTCCTGACGTCTTGGCATTTCCGACTCCGCCATTAACTGCCCGCACAAACTCATCTTCCACATAGATGTTAATCGGCTGCAGCTGATCGCCATAGTAAGAGCCGACAGGCGAAAGCACGATCATAAATGTATAGTTTTTTGACGCCTTTACACCGAGACTCGGTTCAGTGGCAATAACAAACGGACGAATATACAGCGACGTTCCCTTTTCCCTCGGAACCCACTCTTTTTCCAGCTCGACCAATTGCGTCAGTGCCTCCAGCACCAGCTCTTCGTCTACAGGAGGCATACTCATTCGCTGACATGATCTGTTCAGCCTTTTAATATTTTGCTCCGGCCTGAACAGCAGCACCCTGCCATCTTCAGTTCTGTATGCTTTCAAACCTTCAAAAACAGCCTGGCCGTAATGGAAAACAGAAGAGGATGGATCGAGCATAATCGGTGCATAAGGAGTAAGTCTTGGACGATGCCAGCCCTTTTCCTCCTCATAATCCATCACAAACATATAATCTGTAAAGTATTTGCCGAACCCTAAGGATGAAGGGTCTGGTTTTTCCTTCTTTGATGTGATTTTCTCTCGTTCAATAAGCTTGTTCACTGATAAGCACACCTTTCTAGATGAATTTGTTTAAATTTTCTGTCAATTTTGAGCTGCAAATCGGTAATGCCTTTCTTTTTTACAGGCGGTTTTCCGTTCTCATTTGATATAAGAGGGCTCAAATATAAATGTCAGAATATTCTTTATCGTCTTCGGCTATTATACACTACATTTAGTGTAAGATGAAGGTGAAGTTAAAGAAAAAACAGCCAGAGATTTTTCCGGCTGTTTTCGTTAAACTGCTAAAAACAAAATGACAGCATGACCAATCAGCAGAATATAAACCGCGATCCCTAACTGCCAGTTGACCTTCCGCGCCAATGCAAAAACAATCATCAATGCCGGCAAAATAGCTGTTCCAGCCAGCTTGTTGACCGTCAAATCCGGGCTGTTCGTTACATCATAATGAATCGGCATATCTGCCGGAAGAAAAGGATAAAACACCATAGAGAGTATGACAGCCGCAATGACAGACCCCCACACTACTTTCTCATTCATCAATAGAAACATAGAACCAGTCCTCCTCATCACTTCCTAAAACAATAAAGCGTTTTCTTTATCTCCCATTGCTTTACGATTGATATGACTGTTCTACGGTGAATTTCGTTCGGTCTCCTCGTGTAATAATTTGTGCATATTCTACTACTTCTTCATTTTTGTCATAGGTGAGGGATTCCGATAAAAATGCAGGCGCTCCAACATTGGTTAACAGGTGCCCGCTGATCGTTTCATCCGTTAAAATCGGTTCGATCGATTCCGTCCCCCTGCTGATTTCGATATTGTATTTTGTTCTTAATAATTCAAACAGAGATCCGGTGCACTCTTCCTGCGCTAATCCCGGTGCCGCTTTCCAAGGTATATATGAGGTATGGTATTGCAAAGGTTCACCCTCGGCGTATCTGACTCTGATAAGCTTGTTAACAGGCTCATTCTCTTTCATTTTCAGCAGCTCGGCTATGGAATGATCGGCAGGGATCACCACAAGTTCAAGCACTTTTGACTCAGAACGCAGCCCCCTCATTTGTTCTGCAAAACTCGTAATCTTATGCGGAATCGGCGTTTGGATTTTAGCTGCCGATACAAATGTTCCTTTTCCTTGGATTCTCTGAATATATCCTTCAAGCTCAAGCTGCTGCAAAGCCAGCCTTACAGTTGTTCTGCTGACATCATATTGCTCGCAAAACTCGCTCTCTGTCGGCAGCTGATCATTCGCCTGATATTTGCCCGACTTGATTAATTCAATGATTTTAAATTTGATAACAGAATATAAAGCTGCCATTTCATCCTCCCCATTCTGTATGTAAACCGATCTTTTTGAATGAAACCATAATACCATCTGCATTCCTATTTTGAAAGATTTGTACTTCCTTTTGTAACAAATTTTCAGAAAATAACGTTGACAATTTTATGGCGATGGTGCTAAATTCGTAATGACAAATATCATAAATTGATCATAACAAATATGATGCTTGTCTATTTCATTGAGGGGGTGTCAGATGAAGATCATCGTTGCTGATCATTATGAAGATCTCTGTAAGTTAAGCGCTAACATGATTAAGGAATATGTACAGGCAAAGAAAGATGCCGTTCTTGGTCTGGCTACCGGCAGCACGCCGATCGGCTTATACAAACAGCTCATTTCAGACTATCAGGCAGGCGAAATTGATTTTTCAAAGGTTATAACATTTAATTTGGATGAATACGCAGGCCTGTCTCCATCTCATCCACAAAGTTATAACAAATTTATGCACGAGCATCTTTTTCAGCATATCAATGTTCAGCCTGACCATATTCATATCCCGCAAGGAGACAATCCCCAGCTTGAGGCTGAGTGCAAAGTGTATGAGGAACTTATCCGCCAGGCGGGAGGCATTGATGTGCAAATCCTTGGCATCGGCTCGAATGGCCATATTGGCTTTAATGAACCCGGCTCTGATTTTGAGGACCGGACACGAATCGTCAGGCTGTCTGAAAGCACGATACAGGCAAATGCCAGATTTTTCGGCGGCGATCCTGTACTTGTGCCGAGGCTTGCCGTTTCAATGGGCATAAAAACGATCATGGAATTCAGTAAACACATTGTGTTATTAGCAAATGGCGAGGAAAAAGCGGACGCGATCCGAAAAATGGCTGAAGGGCCTGTGACGCCGGACGTACCGGCCTCGATTCTTCAAAAACACAATCATGTAACCGTTATCGCCGATCAAAAAGCAGCTCAAAAACTGAAGAACTTATAAAACAAATAGAAGGAGACTGTTATGTTTAAAAAGGCATTTCAAATTCTGCAACAGCTCGGCCGCGCTTTGATGACTCCGGTTGCCGTCCTGCCGGCAGCCGGTCTGCTGCTCCGTTTCGGTGACAAGGATTTACTTAACATTCCTATTATAAAGGATGCGGGCGGCGTTGTATTCGATAACCTGCCGCTGATTTTTGCCGTAGGTGTCGCGATTGGTTTAGCTGGCGGCGAAGGAGTAGCCGGGCTTGCCGCTGTCATCGGATACTTGATTTTAACCGTCACCCTGGATAACATGGGAAAACTACTCGGCCTTCAGCCTCCTTATGAAGGGGCCGAGCATCTGATTGATATGGGGGTATTCGGCGGCATTATCATCGGGCTGCTTGCCGCATATTTGTACAAGCGTTTTTCATCAATAGAGCTGCACCCCGTCCTTGGATTTTTCTCAGGAAAACGATTTGTCCCGATTATTACTTCGGTAAGTTCATTGGTCATCGGCGTTATTTTCTCATTTGTTTGGCCGCTAATTCAAAACGGAATTAACGCCGCCAGCAGCTTAATTGCCGATTCAACGGTCGGCCTGTTCTTTTATGCAACAATCTATCGCTTACTGATTCCTTTTGGACTGCATCATATTTTTTATACACCTTTCTATTTTATGATGGGCGAATACACAGATCCATCGACAGGCAATACCGTAACCGGCGATCTGACAAGGTTTTTCGCCGGAGACCCGACTGCGGGACGTTTTATGATGGGCGATTTCCCTTACATGATTTTCTGTCTGCCGGCAATCGCGCTTGCCATCATCCATACCGCGCGGCCCGAAAAAAAGAAAATGATTTCCGGCGTCATGATTTCAGCAGCGCTTACGTCTATGCTCACTGGAATTACAGAGCCAGTTGAATTTGCTTTCTTGTTCGTCGCGCCTGTGCTTTATTTAATAAACTCTATTCTTGCCGGCATCATCTTTGTCGTGTGTGATCTGTTCCATGTCCGTCACGGCTACACCTTCTCCGGCGGCGGCATTGACTATGTGCTGAATTACGGGCTTTCGACAAACGGCTGGGTCGTCATTCCTGTCGGGATCGTCTTCGCCTTCATTTATTACTATTTGTTCCGTTATGCGATTTTGAAATGGAATCTGAAAACACCCGGCCGTGAAGCAGATGAAGATGATCAAAGTGAAGCCAAATCTCCTGTTTCAAAAGACCAGCTCGCCTTCCACGTATTGCAGGCGCTGGGCGGCCAGCAAAATATCGCCAACCTCGACGCATGTATTACAAGGCTGCGTGTCACCGTTCATCAGCCAAGCCAAGTAAACAAAGACGAACTAAAGCAGCTTGGGGCGGTAGGTGTGTTAGAAGTGAACAACAACTTCCAAGCGATTTTCGGCACAAAGTCAGATGCTTTAAAAGATGATATCAAAACGATTATAGCTGGAGGTGTCCCGGCTGCCGCCGCGGCGCTTGATGCTGAAGCCGAGACCCAGCAGGAGCCTCCTGCCGAAGAGTCTTTTATATATCCGATACAAGGAGAAAAACTCTCCCTATCCGACGTGCCTGACCAGGTATTTTCAGAAAAAATGATGGGTGAGGGTTTCGCGATTGATCCAACAGAAGGAAAAGTCGTTGCCCCCGCTGACGGCGAGATTGTATCGATATTTCCGACAAAGCACGCCATTGGCTTTACAAGCGCTGGCGGCACGGAAATGTTGATTCATGTCGGCATTGATACGGTGAAGCTGAACGGAGAAGGCTTTGAAGCTCATGTCACGAGCGGCCAAACCGTCAAACAAGGCGAACTGCTTCTAACCTTTGAACTGAATTACATTAAGCAGCATGCTGCTTCCGCCATAACGCCTATTATTTTCACAAATGTATCTGAGGAACAAATGAACCGTATGAACATGAAGTAAAAAAGTCCCCTGACGCGGGGGACTTTTTATCCAACATAATGAAAGCGCTATCAAAATAAATTTTTAAAAAAGGGGTTTGCATTTGATTCACGAATGGTATGAATAAGCCTCATCATATCATTCTAAAGGGGGATTCATTTGAAAAAATTTATCGCGTTTCAAATTTTAATCGCATTGGCTATCGGCGCAGTAATCGGCCACTTTTTTCCTGATTTCGGAATGGCGCTCAGGCCTGTCGGTGACGGATTTATCCGCTTGATTAAAATGATTGTCGTGCCGATTGTATTTTCTACCATTGTCATCGGAGCTGCTGGAAGCGGAAGTATGAAAAAGATGGGCAGCCTCGGCGTAAAGACCATTATCTGGTTTGAAGTGATCACCACTTTGGTGCTGGGCCTGGGACTTTTATTGGCAAATGTCTTAAAACCGGGCGTCGGGCTGGATCTTTCTCACTTAGCGAAAAAAGATATTCATGAACTTTCCGGCTATACAGAGAAAGTCGTGGATATCAAACAAATGATCCTCGATATTATCCCGACAAACATTATTGATGTCATGGCCAGAAACGATTTACTCGCTGTCATTTTCTTTGCGATTTTATTCGGTGTTGCCGCCGCTGGCATCGGCAAAGCCTCTGAACCAGTGATGAATTTTTTTGAATCGGTCGCTCAGATTATGTTTAAACTGACGCAAATCGTCATGGTGACCGCTCCTATCGGCGTGCTTGCCCTGATGGCCGCCTCTGTAGGCCAATATGGCATTGAACTCCTCCTCCCCATGTTTAAATTGGTCGGTACTGTTTTTCTTGGTCTGTTTCTGATCCTCTTTGTCCTCTTTCCGCTTGTTGGTCTCATCTTTCACATTAAGTATTTTGAAGTGCTGAAAATGATATGGGATCTGTTTCTGATTGCGTTTTCTACAACCAGCACCGAAACCGTTCTTCCTCAGCTTATGGATCGAATGGAGAAATACGGCTGTCCGAAGCGGGTGGTATCATTTGTCGTTCCCTCCGGCTTATCGCTGAATTGTGACGGATCAAGCCTATACTTATCGGTTTCCTGTATATTTTTGGCACAGGCCTTCAATGTAGACATGACGCTGTCACAGCAGCTTCTCATGATGCTTGTGCTTGTTATGACCAGCAAAGGCATCGCCGCTGTTCCGTCGGGCTCCCTTGTCGTTCTTTTGGCGACTGCAAACGCTGTGGGGCTGCCTGCCGAAGGCGTCGCCATTATTGCAGGCGTGGACCGCATCATGGATATGGCCCGAACAGGTGTTAATGTACCGGGACACGCGGTCGCCTGCATCGTGGTTTCTAAATGGGAAAAGGCCTTCCGCCAAAAAGAATGGGCCGCCGCAAACGGACAAACGGAAAGCATGTAAAAAAAGAACACCTCTCTGCATGAGAGGTGTTCTTTCCATATTATTCAGCAGCAGCGTGCTCTTCTTTTTCAATCGCTGCAAGTCTGGCGCTAACTTCTTCCGCAGTCATATTGTGTTCTTGTACATATAAGTTTCTTGGGTTCGTGCGGCATTCGTGGCTGCAGCTGCGCATATATTTGTATTCATTTTCCGGTGTGCATATGATTTTCTTATTGCATGATGGATTTGCACAGTTGACATACCGTTCACACGGTTCACCTGTAAAGTAGTCTTTTCCGACAATGACATGCTCGACACGGTTGACCGGCACGCTGATTCTTTCATCGAATACGTAGCATTGGCCGTCCCAAAGCTTTCCTTGCACCTCAGGATCTTTTCCGTATGTGACGATTCCGCCGTCAAGCTGTGATACATCTTCAAAGCCTTGCTTCATCAGCCAGCCTGAGAATTTTTCACAGCGCACGCCGCCCGTGCAGTATGTCAAAATCTTTTTGCCTTCAAGCATCTCTTTATTTTCTTCGATCCACTCTGGCAATTCACGGAACGCCTCGATGTCAGGACGGACAGCTCCTCTAAAATGGCCGAGATCATATTCATAATCATTACGCGCATCAAGGACGACTGTATCAGGATCCTGCATCTTTTCAAAGAATTCTTTAGGCTTCAAATGCTTTCCTGTTGTTTCATTTGGATCCACATCATCCTCAAGGCGAAGCGTCACAAGCTCTTTTTTATGACGGACGAACATTTTCTTGAACGCATGATTTTCTTCTACATCAATCTTGAACACCATATCCGCAAAACGAGGATCAGCTTTCATCGCTTGCATATATTGTTCAGTCTGCTCAAACGTACCTGATACCGTACCGTTAATCCCTTCAGCTGATACAAGAATACGGCCTAACAAACCAAGCTCCTTACAAAAAGCCAGATGCTGCTCTCTAAACACCTCCGGCTCTTCAATCGGAACATATTTATAGTAAAGTAATACTCTGTATTGTTTTTCCATGATATAAACACCCTGTTCAATGATATAGTTAGTTGTTATGCACACTCTTACTATATCATACAGGAAAACATCTCAAAGATGAACACATCCGCCCAGACTGATAAAAATATCCAAACTCTTACAAACCCAGGAGGCGAGCGGGTTCGGGGAAAAACAATAGTATTTTCCATTCATTTACTAATAAAATCACATGTATTTTTCAGATAACTATACTTATAATTCTTCCTCAAACGATAAATTAACAGGCTCATCTAAAAGCTCTCCCGGCATTTCAAGATTTGTTGAAGGAACGCTCTCATCTACCTCTTCAAAAACAACATGATCCATCCACACTTGGCCTGGTCCCGATAACTGAACGCCGAATGAAATGACAGCACTATTTTCAGGAACATCCAAAACAACAGCGTAATGATTCCAATTGGTTGTTCCTGTAATTGGCCTGTTGCTCATATTATCAAATTGAAGAACATCTTCAGCCGCACTGTCAACCCGCATCCAAAGCGATGCGAAATGCTTTACGCCTTTTGTTTTGATAAAACATGATAGACGCAATCTTTTCCCGAGATAACGGTCCGCCTTAAATTGCTGCATCATCGTCGCAAATTCCCCGATGTCCTGCACCATTGTTGATTTTAAATACCCCGACGCCTTGCCCTGATGCACATTTTCCCGATCAACCCCTATTTCAAATTGAAATGGATGACTACCGCTTAATACCCAGCCCTTCATTTTTTTCTCCATCCAAGATTCCTCCTTTTTTGCAGTAAAACGTTTCATAAATGTTCGATATGCTCCCGGCGGCATGTGATACGTTTTTTTAAATGCCCGAGTAAACGCCTCTTGAGATTCAAACTGATAATGCAAGGCAATGTCGATAATGCGAACATCTGTATAAAGCAAAGCAGCTGCCGCATTCGCAAGGCGTCTTAAACGTATATAAGAAGCAACCGACATGCCTACTTCTTTTTGAAAAATCCAATGAAAATGAAATTTAGAAAAGCCTGAAACGCTTACAATATCCTTGCCAGATATCGGCTCATGCAAATGTGATTCAAGCCAATCAATGGTTTGCTGAACAGCTTTTTCATAATACATGGAACACTTTAATCTCCTTTCTGTTTCAGAATAAAAGATCCCGCCTTAAATGTTTTGATTATTTTTGCGATATGTAAAAATCCCCTGTGTGTTTACACAGGGGATCTTCTTTCCTCACTTTATAATAACAGAAGGCGTTATATGCTCCAGCCAAATTACACCGTCATATTGTTCCTTCAATATCATTTGCTCCTCCTTGAAACCCCAATACAGCGCTGTACGTGGCGTATACATCCATGAAGTTCCTTTGCTTTTTTTGGTATGGAGAAAATCAACAAAGACCGATGGATGGTTCGCAGCTTTCAGCAAGTCTTCAAGACTTCCAGCCGGCGGCGGGCTTGTTACCGGATTAACGGTCTTATTATCGGAGCTATCCAGACTGGCTCCAGAGTACGCATAGATTCCAATGGTATAGGTCTGTTTTTTCAGCCGCTCAGGCAAATAATCACCCATGTTAGGTCCGTTTAGCTGTACCCAGTCCTTTATCATTTTGGTATTCTGTTTGCGAAGATGGTAATTGTGCCCCCAGACGATAATCTTCTTTTTTGGATAAAGCGTTTCTGCAACCCACTGAAATTGTTCAGCCATCATGCGGTCTCTCATAAAGAATGAAAAATCCTCCATATTCTCCGGATAATCCATTAGCTTTTCTTTCATTTCTTCCAGCATGTATGTTTCCATTACGTCAATTCTCAGCTGAAGGGAATGCACAAAGATCTCATAAGCTTTCGGCTCTTTCGGAAGGTGCGCTTTTAGCGTTGAAGCATGTGTGTCAGCGAACTTGATAAGCTCCCTGTAGTTTGTCACAAGCGCTTCCTTCTTTTGCGTAAATTCTTCCATCGTTTTGCTGTTTGACACTAAGCTGAAAAAATCATTTTCTGATTGGGAAAGCAGCTCGGCTTTTTCAGGGTCCACCGCCTTTATCCATTGATTCGCAGCACCGTCGAATGAATTCTTCAGGCTTTGAATATCAAATCCAGTGAGAATAAGCGGATCACCTTTCTCTTTTTGCTCTTTCATATAATCAAACAGTTCAACCACATCTTCTGTGTGCCATACGGGGTAAATGGATTGTTTCATCATGCTCTTCGGGGTTAATTGATCCATGTGAAGGTAGGATGCATTTACTTCGGGAAAGCCAGACTCAAAGGCAAGTACATCATATCCCAGTTCTTCGTGGAGGTATTTGATCATGCGGACCTTTGTTGCATTCATCTCACCTGAGCCATGTGTGGTTTCTCCTAACTGGACGATTCGTTTTCCTTTCAGCACTTTCTTCAGAAATCGAAGATCTTTGTTTGAAGCATCGGAAGAATCCAGCGGATGGGCATTCCGTTCAATCCAGCGATCCCAATGTTTTTCTTCAGAAGCAGCACGGGCGGGCGCCGCAAAAGAAGAAAACGCCAGACAGACGATCAGCAGCGGCAAAGTCATTATTACTAACTTATGTTTCAATTCTATCTCTCCTTTTCTGCTAGGTTCTCTAGTAGTTACGAGATAGTTATAGAAAAAGTTTCCTTTTCAGTTATATAAAAAAAAAAGCTTCTGCTGATAGAAGCCGTTTTTTTAAGAGCCTTTCATTGCCTGATGAAAATAAAACCGATACGTATTTCTCAAAAACGTTTCAACCGGAAGCTGCACATCCGATTGGTATTTGCTGATGATGAATGGAAACCGCTCCAATCCTTTTTGGCGCAAATCGTTCACTTGCTCTGCATCAGTTGCCGCCTCTTGCAGAACTGTTTCCACAATCGGCCAGCACGCTTCCTGCACCTTGTGAAGAGCCGCTCCATCTCCGGTTTGCTGATAATGTGTATCCAGCTGACGATTTGTTTTTCCATCACTCTCACCTTTCTTCAAAAAAAGAGGCGCCGCTTCCATTTGCGAGCTCCTCTTCTTTACTCTCCATAACCTAACAGTTGCCCGACTTGGACTTCTTGGCCTTCTGTTACATCAGCAGACGGCCGGAACGCGTCTTTTTCAAAGATCAAAATGACGGTTGAACCAAATGAAAAGTACCCCAGCTCCTCGCCGATCTTCAATTGATCACCTGTGCTGGTCTGCACGATGGAGTTAATATTCATCGCGCCGACAGGAATCATCAGCACGTTTCGATTGCCGCTATTCAACTCATAAACAACTCGGTAATTTTTCGACAGTACATCTTTTCCGTATTTTAATCCTAACTGATTCACCGGGTATGAACGGTTCCCGAGTTCTGCCAGCTTTTGATATGTGCAGCTGATCGGGGAATGAAAACGGTGGTAATGCCGCGGGCTTAAGTACAGCACGACGAAATATCCACCGTTGTATTGATGATCAGCGCTTTTACAGCCGGTCAATTCAGCAAATGAGTAGTCTTTTCCCTTTACCGTAAAGGTTTGATTATGATTGATCGTCCCTATCGTCTGAACGACACCGTCAACGGGGCTGACCACAGCATGCGCCTCTTTTGAAACAGGGCGCCGCTCCAAATTAATATTCCGAATAAACAATTCGGAAAGCGAACCGTAGTCAGCGGCCGTTCCGTCTACATCATTCCAGTTAATCTGAAAGTGTTTAGAGAAGAGCGGAATGACCGGCTTACTGATTTTCGATTCGCAAAATCCTTTGATCAGGCAGGATGATAATCGATGGTTTGTCAGTTCTATCAATGATCGGTACAGAATCTTTACAGCCGTATTAAACATGAATAATCCCTATAACCCTTCCGATTGTAATAAAAATAAAGCACCACAAAAAGGCGCCGATCGCCGCGTACGCGATATACGTTTTCAGCTCCATTTTGCCGATTCCCGAAAAGTAACACGTCACATGCCGGACGCCTGGAATAAAATAACCTAATATAAGAGAATACGGTCCGTATTTCTTCATCCATTTTTCTACTTTCAGCATTCTCTTTTCTTTCAAACCGACCCATTTACCATACTTATCGATAAACGGACGCCCGGCCTTTCTGCCGATCATGTAGCTGATCATCATCCCTAACAGGGCTCCGACAAAGCTGATAAAAATGGCAAGCTCATAATTCAGCACATCAATATGCGTAAAATAACCGACGATTGTCATCATGACTTCGTCGGGTATCGGCAATCCAATAATTCCAAGAACAAGCATCAAAAAAATAGCGAGATAACCATAATCCGCTATCAGCTGCTGCACTAATTCCATCTTTCGGACTCCAGATTTTCTGCTGCGTGTTTTTTAAAATGAGGAAATTTCACTTTGCTCACCATTAAATAAGACAGCCCGCATGTGCCGAGCGCCAGCAGAATCGGGTTATTCACAAAGCATAAAATGACGAGACACATTGCCGCAAATGGAATCGGCATTCCGATAAACGTCGGAAGCTTGCTTTGTTCAACATTAAATTTAGAGAGCCGAAGCATTCCGCAAATACTGTAAGCCAGCGCGCATAGTATCCCGATAAACGGCAATGCATATAAAGCGACACTGTAGGCGAGCATGGATGGCGCCACGCCAAATGTAACCAGATCCGCAAATGAATCCAGTTCTTTCCCCATATCCGATACAGCATTCAGCTTACGAGCAGCCATTCCATCGAAGAAATCGAGAAACATGCCGGTAAAAATGAAAATCACTGCTGAATGGATGTTGTGAAATATTAAGGAATGAACCGCCAAAAGCCCGCAAATAAAGTTTCCTATCGTAATCATACTGGGTATATAATTCACAGTGTAACCAAACCTCCAATTGAAAAAAACCTTATATCAACACGACGTTGTATATCGAATCAGCGTTACAGGAAAAATCTCTCTATTAAACATGATAACATAGACTGCCAGAAAAAAAGCAGCACTCAAATTCTATTATTATACAACATTTGTTACCTTTTGAACAATGAATGCCAGTCTTTTCAATTTATGTACTCATTTCATTTTCGCCTAAAAATGACATTACACGTTTATTGACATAGTCCGGCTGCTCCAGAGGTAACAGGTGTCCCGCATTCTTGACCATTTCCGTCTGAATCCCCGCGACTAATACAGAAGCTCTTTCTAAAGCCATTTGCTGATGGTACATCACTTCATGCTCGCCGAACATCAGCAGTATCGGAACCGTGATTGACTTTAACTCCGCGTCTGTGAACACGTAGGGAAAGCCATTTTCTTTCGGTGTCAGGCTTCTTTTCTCATCCTGCCACTTGACTCCAGCCTTGATCTGCTTTTGCAGCATGGGATGAAGCTGATAGCGGCCGGCCGTCAGCCACTTGATGTAAGCATCAGCCCCGTTCGGCTCACTAAGGCCTGCGGCATATTTATAGACATCGGGATGAAATGATATAAACGCTTCAGCAGGACTCATGACAACCGCTCGTTCCACTCTTTCAGGCATATCAAGCAGAAAGTTCACTGTATGAAGCCCGCCAAGGGAAAATCCGGCCAGATGTGCTGTCTCCAGTCCAAGCGAATCAAAAACATCTTTCAGCCAGTGAGCGCAATCAGCTCTCGTATCCAGAGAGGCTGATGGTATACTTTTATTTTTGTCTCCTATTATATCGACTGCATATGTACGATATTGACCGCTCCACTCGGCGATATTCGGATACCACATGACAGAGCTGAAGAGCCCCCCGTGAAGCAGTACAAGCGAAGGTGCGTCCTTTGGCCCACTTGCCATGATATGTGTTTTTCCGAAACGAGTAGAAACATAGAAAGCTTCCGAATCAATCGGCCACAAAGAAAGGCTTTCATCATAAGCCTGGTAAAAGCATGTACCGCCTTCAGCCGCGGCAAGCTGCATCGAATCCTGTTTCATCTTTTTCTTTTTCCTCCGACTTTCATTTATATAGAGAGAAAGGAGACTGCCCTTTCTTGTAAGAAAAAATACCCATTCTTATTATCTCATATAACAATTTTCCAGTATATAGTTTGATCATATACGAAGATCAATAAAAAAAAGACGTTCTTCCTAAACTTGAAGGAAAACCGTCTATTCTTTAAAGACTAATGGAATAACCTTATCTTTTTTGTCCTTTGTTAATGACACTTGATGTGTCACAGACGTTTCATTCTTCGTCAAGGCGATGGAATAGTCACCCTTTTTCCCGGTATTCCATGTGATGTCTCCGTTTTTGTCTGTCAAACCGAGAATCTCACCGATCTCTGTATTCGGCTCCTGATCTGATGCCGGCGCTTTGACAATCGTCACTTGAACGCCTTCCATCGGTAACCCGGCATCGTCTTCCACATGAAGGGTCACAGGAATCGTTGTTTCTTTCTGAGCAGAATCTGAATGCGCCTGAGAGCTGCATCCGCATAAAAACAAAATAGAAATGAAAACGGCCAGTTTACCGTATTTATTGCTTTGCCCAATATTGAATATTGTTGAATACATCATTCGTCACCCTTGTTCCCAAGTTATATGACGATCCTCCGTTGGTATGGATTGCAATGGCCGTCTGCCCCGTATCACTATAATTGCGGTAAACAGGCGAGCCGCTTTGGCAGCCGTACGTATCAGTTGTATAGGTCAGCTTATACGTTTCCGCAGAGCGAATCGGCTTTGTATCAGACCACATGGTGCCGAAAGTCTTGTCACACGGAAATCCTGTAACTGATGTAGAGAGGCCGACGGGGCTGCTGCTGTTTGTTGTTCTATAACCATACCAGCCAACCGTGTTGCCAGGAGAACCATTTAGTTTTACTGCACCGTAATCATAATTGGTATCTTTGCTTTCCGTCCATCCTTTAACGGAGTAAAACATCGTGCCGGAATAAGTGCCGTATGGATAGGATGAACCATTGCGGCCCGGCGCAGCAGTGATCGAAGAAGCCCACCCGTGATCCTGGCTGTACACACAATGTCCGGCCGTTACCACAGTATTCGGGTTCACTAAAAAGCCTGTGCATCCATAAGTGCTTGAGGTATTGGGATATTTGACAGATAGCTGAACCGTTGCTCTGTAAGGAAATGACGTAGTGCCTGAAATTCTGACGCGTTCATCAGATCCAATTACACTTGAAGGCTTTAAGGATTTAATGTTTTTTTCTGATTCTATGAGCTCGTGTAATGTTTTGCTTGTTTTTCCGGTTCCTTCATAAGGATCAGAAACCAATTCCGCTTTCGACGTCTGGTTATTGCTGACTTCAGCTTCCTTTCCCGTATTGGAGACAGAGGTTTGCGGGTTCTCCGCCGCTTCTGCCGGCGTTCCGAAAGATACCGCCGCTGCCGTTGCCAAACACAAAATCGTAAACCCTGCAAAGCATTTTTTTCTGAATCTTGAGACTACTCTCATTTTAGTCATCCCCCTCCTTTTGTGTCAACCAGCCATTTCATTGGAAGACTTTTACATTATAATCAAGAATTTGATTCTTATGATACAATTTTTGGCGGTGATGATAAAAAAAACGGGCCATGTATCAAGACAAGGCCCGTCTGTTTCATGTCTATTGAATCGATAGTTGATCCAGCGCTTTCTTCGCGTTCTCTCGCGCTTTTCCAACAGTGTCAGCCGCAGAAAGCGCAACCGCCATACGGCGTCCGACCTTCGTTATCGGCTTTCCAAACACGCGCACTTGTGTATTTGGCACTGCCAGCGCGTTTTCCAAACCTTCAACAGTGTAATCCGCTGACTCTTCCGGTGCTTTGAGGGGCCGGCTGGCGCCTGGAGAAAGCTGTGTGATTTCTGTAATCGGAAAGCCGAGAATCGCCCGAACATGCAGCGCGAATTCCGACAAATTTTGCGTCACCAGCGTCACAAGACCTGTATCATGCGGTCGAGGAGACACCTCACTGAAATACACCTTGTCTTTCGCAAGGAAAAGCTCAACACCAAACAGACCGTACCCGCCAAGCTCATCAGTAATGGCTTTCGCAATATGCTTCGCCTCTTCAATTTGCTGCTCTGTCATATGATGAGGCTGCCATGATTCGATATAGTCTCCATCCTTTTGCTCATGGCCGATCGGCGCACAAAATACCGTACCGTTCACTGCACGCACAGTTAAGAGTGTAATCTCTGATTCAAACGGGATAAACTCCTCAACGATCACGCGTCCGTTCTTCACTCGTCCGCCTTCCATCGCCGTCTCCCAGCAGCTCTCCAAGTCCGCTTCTGAGCGGCATACGCTTTGGCCTTTTCCCGAAGAACTCATCAACGGTTTGACGACACAAGGGAAGCCGATATGAGCTGCCGCCTGTACAAATTCTTCATATGTATTCGCAAATTCATAGCCTGCCGTCGCAAGCCCGAGCGTTTCTGCCGCAAGCCGCCTGATGCCTTCCCGATCCATCGTCAGCTTTGCTGCACGCGCATTTGGGATCACGTGAAATCCTTCCTCTTCAAGCTTCAGCAATTCATCCGTCGCGATTGCCTCAACCTCAGGCACAATCAAATCAGGTTTTTCTTTCTCAATAATGTGTCTGATCTGCTCACGATCCAGCATGTCAATGACATAGCTTTTATGCGCCACCTGCATCGCCGGAGCATGCTCGTAGCTGTCTACCGCCACCGTCTCTACCCCGAGACGCTGGGCTTCAATCACAACCTCTTTCCCCAGTTCACCTGAGCCTAACAATAAAACCTTCTTTGATTGATACATCTTTGCCCCTCCTATCTGTTCAAAAACCATTATAACTGAAATATTCAAAAAATAAATTTCGCAATAAAAAAGCTAAAATAAGAAAACCCTTATTTTAGCTTATGATTCCAATACATTAATTGCCGCCACAACATCCGCTTCACAAAAAGAACCCATCAAACATAACGATTCTTCCGGCTTGCACGCATGAGCCGCAATGACTTTCTTCGCTTGCTCTTGATCCTTATGAATGCCTAAATCACTCAGTTTCACCGGGAAGCCAAGCTGCTGATAAAACGGAATCAGCTCTTCAATTTCCTGATTTCTCTTCTCAAGCGCAAGCTGAATCAGTATGCCGTACGCCACCTTTTGTCCGTGCAGTACATGATGGGTTTCCGGGATAAAACTGAGACCGTTGTGAACCGCATGGGCACCCGCCATCCTGCCGAAGCGTCCGGCATAACCGCCTACAGTTCCTGCCAAAGTAATAATGGTTTCTGCTACAGCTGTGAAAGAAGCCGAGGCTTCCCCTCTCTCAAGGCTTTCAACAGCCTTAAGGCTTTCCTGCAGCAAAAGATCACGAATATAGACAGACTGCCTAAGCCCTGCTTCGACCATTAATGAAACAGGCTCCTTCGTATTTCTGATAATGGCTTCCGCTTCATACCACTTCGCAAGCGTGTCGCCAATTCCGCTTTTGACATATTCGATAGGAGAAGAAAGCAGCAATAACGGATCAACGAGTGTCAAATAGCTGGAACGTTTATGATAATCGACTCGGATAAAGTTGCCTTCTTGATCATAGATCACGCTCAGCGGCGTGCTTGCCGCGCAAGTTCCAGGGATTGTCGGAACAGTTATGACTTCGATATCCATATGATCTGCAACAGCTTTTGCCGTGTCTAACACTGTTCCGCCGCCAATCCCGATAATGAGATCAGCAGATGCCGCTTGTTCCGCAATCTCCCTTATTGCTTCAGGCGAGCTGTACCCTTTATGCTGAATCACTCTCCACTCTGGCGGAATCGCAGCATACTTTTGAAACGCCTCATACGACTTGATGCCCGTTACAACAACAGGATGCTTCCATTCCTTCACAAATGCCGGCAGCTCTTTTACAATTCCTTGTTTGCATATGTATTGATTCGGACCGCTTCGGACAATATCTTCTGGCTGCATCTCTCATCTCTCCTCCATTTTTTCATCAATCATCTCACTCTCTTTAAAATGGTGTCAATCGAACAGTACACAAGAATGACTGATCAAAAATCGCCCGTCGATTTGAACCGGCTGTATCGAGTTCGAATAACTCGTCAAGATGATAATCTCTCTTTTCAAAAAGGCTCTAATAGGCAGCGATAGCAGCTGCCGAAGCCATCTGGGCTGCAATCTCTGATTCATTGACTCCATGCACTGCCAATTCGACTTGTGGGCAAAAGAAATTGCAGATGGACTTCATATTTTCTGCTTATACTGTGCAGCACCTGAAATCTATTTTTACAAAAATAGCCGTCGAGAGTTGGTATGTCAGCTGATTCTAGCTGCATTCCCTGCTATGATCAAAATGATTAAAAGGAATTAATAGAAAAGTACCATTTTCCCTTGATTCTTCAGTTTCTTCTCCTCTCCTAAATTCATCACGGCACCATATTCAGGAAAAATACAGACAAGGACATAGGATGTGAAGATAGTCGTAATAAATACGAACTTAGAAACTGCTGAAATACGTCTTAAAACCTATCAAGCACAGATAGGTAACGGCTCAATTCGGATGACTAGCCAGAGGCAATTGAAGCCAATTAACTCGACGATTTACCCTTACTTTTTGGATATTCGTTGAAAGCTCGAGCTGAAGCCTTAGTATTAAGAATCATCCTTAGACTGAACTCTCTAAGAGTACATTCTATTAGGTTATAGATGCTTGACATGTTTTTCCTTTATGGTATGTTGTTGATTGAAGGAGAGGAATGAGATAATGAAGAAACTTAAAAAGATTTTTTATTGTAATGTTGCCCTGCTGCTGCTCGTATTATTGCTCGTTGGATGTGCGGGCAGTAAGAACGAAGAATCAAAAAATTCTTCAGATAATGATTCTGCTTCACAATCTGAAGAAAATAATGATGAGACTCAAGATAACAACCAAATAGGCAAGGATGAATCAGAGTCAACAGGATCAGAAGAAGCCATAACAAAAGATTCAAATGAAAATTCTTCAAAAGAATCTGTAACAAAGGATTCAAATGAAAACTCTTCAAAAGAATCTGTAACAAAGGATTCAAGTGAA
>NZ_NSDH01000046.1:0-1323 GCF_002289525.1 Bacillus sp. 7705b
ATTCTTCAAAAGAATCTGTAACAAAGGATTCAAATGAAAACTCTTCAAAAGAATCTGTAACAAAGGATTCAAGTGAAAACTCTTCAAAAGAATCCTCAACGGATGAATCAAATGAAAACTCTTCAGAAGAAGGAAAGAACAAGGAGAAAGGCCAAGAAGACAATGCATTGGCAAAATATTCTTCTGAGAAAATTGAATATGCTCGAGTTTGGTTGCAACTTGGCCCAAATCAAGAGATAGATGAATTGAATGTTCGACATATTTCGGCTGGCGAACCAATCAATCCTAATGATGACACCAGTGCTAGCTATCCGGAAGATGTTATCCAGTTATCAGGTTCTCGATTAGTAGATGGATCTGTAACTTATAGCGGTAATGGCGATGGCACGATTAATGTATACAATGTTCCTTTACGCTGGGATAGTTCTACTGATGTAAATAAAAACTTTATGCAAAAATACACAAAAAATATTATTGAAAATAAAAAGCTAGTTCACGTTGACCCCGGCAATGATGAAAAAATTATTAAGCTCATTGATATAATGAATATTCATTAACCAGAAATCGCTTTATTTTTTATGAAAAATATCAAACTTCCCCCAAAAAAAGAGGCGGTTCAAATTGAACCGCCTCTACTGTTAGTACTATTTTATGCAATTAATTAGAATACTCTAATACATCTGTTGTAATACATTCTACGATCTTCTAATCCATTGTAACCACCATTAACCCTTCGTGTTACTGTTTCAACTGATGGATTAGTATCACATAATGCATTCATATTATTTGAATGCCACCAAAATCCAGCACTAGTCCATGGATAATGAGTAGCAACATAATCAACACCTAGACTTATAACTTTGGGATCACCAATTGCATTAGAAAATCGTGAGTAGTTGTAACGCCCTGTTAATTGAATATAACCTGCTCCTTTGAACTTTGGACCATCACCTGGTTGAGTATTACCTAAATCTTTGCGCCCCTCGTATGCCGTGCCAGATGCTAATTCTTTTCTCCACCGACCAGCTCCGGATTCATGACTACATTGGCTAATAAAATGACAAAGTCTAGATCTAGTTGTAATGTGATATCTTTCTAAGCAACTATTCAAATCTTCCAACATAGCTTTTGAAATATAAGAGCTAGACCATCCGATTTGATTCAGCTGGCTTTCGGTTACATAAGTTACAGGTGCACCACCATCTCCTGTATCTGGAGTCGAATCATTATCTTTAGAATCATCGTTTCTACCATTATCATAAACTTTCAATATTTGACCGACTTGAATTTTATCTGGATTGCTAATGTTATTCAATGATTGAA
>NZ_NSDH01000047.1:0-10309 GCF_002289525.1 Bacillus sp. 7705b
TTGAATATGTTGTTACCATAATAAACCCTCCATTTTTTTATTAGTCCTCATGAGGAAGAGTACATAATTATCTTAAATCTAGAATGAGGTTTAAGAGTACTCATTAAGTAAGCTAAAACTCCTATAAAAATAAAAAAAAGAACCTAAAAAGTATTTGACCTTAGGCTCTTGGGCATAGGTTGATAAAGCAGTGTACCCTGCTATTTAAAGATTGTAATTGACTTTTGTTTCCCTTTTCATTCATTTTATAAATTTCCTACCTTTCACTCTCTTTGGTTAGTTCTGACAAAGATGATTTGTATTCTATCAATGAGCAAAGTAATAATAATTGAGAGAACCCGGTCTTTAAATATTCTGTATTGTATTTTATGTACTTCTTTCTAGTATATAAAGAAAAAGCCCCCCTATTTAGGAGAGCTACAGGTCTTATGCTTATTTTTTTTGACTTTAGTTAATTTCTCCTCCTCCAATAATTGTTTTTGTTTGTGCCCCTTTTTTGTAATGTAATTGTTTTTATACCATGCTATCATTGCTGCTACAGTGGTGAATACCATAGATACGAATTGTTCTAATTCTTCATCGTCTAACGGAAGAGGTGACTTGTTATAAAGTGTAAGTAGTTGGTTTATGAGTGCCATGAGCAAGACGAATGTTCTAACAAATGTCCCTTTATCCATCATCAAATCTCCTTTAATTTCGAAATCTAGTGCTATTTTACAAAAATACATTGCTAGTGGAATCTTGTAAGTCATCAAAACTAACTTTTCAAAAGTATAATAATAGATTATTTTGAAGAAAAAGAAAAAGGTAGAAGTATTTTTATGTAACTAGTTATACTTCTATCTTTAACTTCAAAGATATTTATGTACACAAATCTGGTATTGCAAAACTCTATCTAGTTTTACATATAAACAACACTTCCTAAGCTGATCAATAATTTATCCATTACCTGATTACGTATTACAAACAATGCTTTATCACTATATCCAATCTCTAGCGCACTTTTTTCGATAGTCCAATTCTTGAAATAACGGTATTCAACAAATTTATACTCTAGTTCTGTTAATTCTGATAATGAGATATCAATTGAATCTTTAACAAGTTGGATATGCTGTAACTCGCTAGCGAGTTTATTTACAGATTCCTGAAATTCACAGTCATCATCGACGCTTTCTGTAAAGATTTCCATGTTATCATTTGAAGCTATGAATTCAAGCTGTTTACTTAGATTAAGGATGGCAACTTTATAATTATTGTAGTTTTTTAAGTGCTTCTCAATATTTTTCACTAGTTTTTTTCTTTTAGGTTTACTAATTTCTTGAAGTGTATACATATGCAATCACCTTTCTTTTCCTAGAAAAATCGAACGTTTGTTCTGTACTTAGATTAATTATATTCAAAAAAGTGTGGCATGGAAAAAAACAAGGAATTTTTGTTAAAAGAAACCTACTTTCATCCTTTCATATGTTTTTAGATTCATCCCTATATACCTATTTTAATTGTAAAAAATTCTTTCATCTCTAATATTTGTAACCTCATTATGGCTGAAAACTCTAAAAATAATCCAAATGTTAATTTTTACGTAAACAAAAGACCTAAAAGAATTGGAGAAAGCCTATGCGGGACTTTTTATAGTGAGTCTCAAAAGCTTTGTAAACACTCTCTATGAAAACGCGGTTATTGTCCGACTCTCGACAATCCTTGAAGTGGAAAAACAGTAAACAAACATACAGTGCTTTTCCATTTCAGCTTCTTTTATGGGCTAGAAATCACAAATGAATATGTGTTCTTTCTAAGTGTTGATTTTTCCGAATAAACTAAAATCTAAGAGGTCTCCTGGACTTTGATGACGAGAGTGCGAAGTTTCCATGAAGAAGAAAAGGCGGTGCATGTCTTTAGTCCATTTCTAAACCGAAAAAAGTTAATCCTCATTCAAAGTGGAAATTGACAAGATAGTAAAATGATCCTGCCAGTACAGGTAAAGTAAAGCATTTTAGACATGGCGCTTATTGACAATTACGACTGCGACGGGGCAGTTACTTTTAGAAAATCGCATAGCGACTGTTGGTTACCCGGTAGATGGGTGGACGACAAATACCTTGCTCTTCGTCTTCTGCATCATCATAAGGTCCATGCATCCACAACAAATTTGAATCGTTCATCATTAGAACCATCATACTGAAAATATATGTAAATTAACTTCTCTACTAGGTGCTTAAAATAACGAGTTATGTTGCCTCAGGTGAAATCAATGCGCATAAGAGAGAATATTTGATGATCTCCTGCTCTCTTCTAGACGCTGTTAGAATGCATTCATATAGAAATTTTAAAAATGAGGATGTCTCATCTATTACCGCAATATGGCTACGCTGACTTGCCGGATTTATGAGACATTATTTGGGATGAGACATAAGAAATCCTGTTCATGACTGACGGAAAAGAAAGCAGACCAGTAACGGTCTGCTTTCTCCTTGTCCTGCAGCAACATCATACAAGAAATCCCCCAAATTCATGCTACACTTAACCCAAGACCACCACACCGACAGGAGGCATCCTATGCAAAACGAAACCCGAACACTGCACCTTGATCCGCACCTTAATATAGAAGCCTACCGCTTCAAGGGGATTATGCAAAAATTCCCGAATCACTTTCACGATTATTATGTGATTGGTTTTATTGAAAAAGGGCAGCGGTACCTGTCCTGTCAAAATCAAGAATATATCATCAATCCAGGTGATCTTCTTCTCTTTAACCCCCGTGACACGCACAGCTGTGAGCAGATTGACGGGCGCACGCTCGATTATCGGTGTATCAATGTGATGCCGGATGTCATGAAGAAGGCGGTGGAAGAGATTACTGGCGCCGGGCATCTCCCTTATTTCTCCCACCATGTGTTATTCCGCCATGAGCTGACATCCAGTCTGCAGGAATTGCACATTCTGATTTCCAAGGAAAAGCAGGCTTTGCGCAAGGAGGAGCTGTTTCTTCATTTACTGGAAGAGCTGATCCGCCGTTATTCAGACGTTACGTTCCTCAACAGCATTCCTGAACCATCCGACGAAGTCAAAATGGTTTGCGGATTTCTAGAAGAACATTATGCCGAGAACGTCACGCTGAATGATTTGAGTGAACTAACAGGCTGGAGCAAATATCATTTATTGCGTTCATTTACAAAACAAAAAGGAATTACGCCTAATAGCTACCTGGAGACAATCCGTATTAATCAAGCAAAAAAACTCCTTGAACAAGGGGTTAGACCGATTGATGCTGCATTTCAGACAGGATTCAGCGATCAGAGCCATATGACGAAGTTTTTCAAACGTCAGGTGGGGCTGACGCCGAAGCAATACATGAAGATTTTCGAAAGGGAGTTTCAAAAATGATCATTCAACGAGAAACTGCCGGCCATACAGCGGCAATTGTGACCATTTTGATTTGGGGTACGACCTTTGTTTCGACAAAAGTTCTACTGGCTGACTTTACTCCGATGGAAATATTATTTTATCGGTTTTTGATCGGCTTTATTGCTCTGATCCTTGTACGTCCTAAAATGATTCCGTTCAAAAGCTGGCGGCAGGAGCTGTTGTTCGCCGGAGCAGGTTTATTTGGCGTGACCTTATACTTTCTATTAGAAAATATAGCGCTCACGTATACATACGCATCCAATGTTGGCATGATTGTGTCCATTATTCCGATGATCACTGCGGTTCTGGCTCATTTTCTGCTTGAAGGGGAAAAACTGCAGCTGACTTTTTTCATCGGATTCGCTGCAGCGCTGATCGGGCTTTTATTGATTACTTTCAACGGTAATGTCGTGCTTCACCTGAAGCCGCTCGGGGACATCTTAGCCGCCGCAGCCGCTCTCGTGTTTGGATTTTATTCGATATTTATGAAGAAATTAAGCGCTCACCGTTATCACATCATCGAGCTGACACAAAGAGTATTTTTGTACGGTTTGCTGTTTATGATTCCCGCTTTATTCTTGTTTGACTTCCATCTTGACCCGAGCCGCTTTACAACCGCTTCAAATGTACTCAACATGCTTTACCTCGGCATCGGCGCTTCCGCCTTATGCTTTGCCACATGGAATTACTCGGTCGGCGTGCTCGGCGCCGTGAAATCCAGCGCTTATATTTACATGGTGCCGGTTATCACAATCATCTCTTCCATCTTGATTCTGCAGGAAAAAATGACATGGATTGCTCTTCTGGGAGGGGCGCTTACACTGTTAGGACTTTACATTTCAGAGCTGAAACCGAAAGCGAAGCTGATGGAGAACGGATGTAATATGGATGCTTAACGGTGCAAACACAAACATCTCTAGTCAGTACGTAATGGTTATTTGGAGGTTTATGTAAATCTAACTGCTCCATCGTTAAATATTGTAGTTAAAATCTATACGCCTGATATTCCAGTAGGTGACAGTACTACAACTGGACTTACGAATACGATTACGATTAAAATAAAATAGAAGTATTTTACTTTATCAGATACTGAGGAAGTATACCCGACAGACTGGGAATCTACTCTTTCTATAACATTTGGAGCAGCTGCTGTATTAGGAGTTGCTGTCTTGATAACAGCTATACCTGACCCCTTAGCAGTAGGAGGAGCCGTAGCTTTTATAAGTGCGTTTTTAGCTTTATTCCCTTCTGCAAATAAATAATATATCAGCACTACATGGGTCTATATCATTTCTCATGTAGTGCTTTACTTTTAAGGAGGATACTGGATGACTCTAAATCAACAAACATTTAAAGAAACCGTAAAAACAGCCGAAACAATTACACAGTACAAGGAAAATGATAAAGAAATCTTGGCTTTTCTAAACAAACAGGATTCTATCATGCTGAATCAGCTAAAAGTATTCTTTAGCGAGCCCCAGCTTACATTCAAACACACCGTCAAAATCGTTTGTTTCGTGACATTCGTAACTTTATATATTTATTTTTTCAGCACTCGTTTTAATGAATTAATAGAACTATCTGTACAAATGTTTTTTGCCTTGATCGGCCTTTTTTGGGTGTCTATTGTTTTTCCATTTTCAAGAAAAGTTCAAATTTCTGAGCGCTTCAAACAAAAATCCGAAAACACCCGCATTGTCGGTATGATCGACTTCGTATTAGAACAAAAATACAAAAAAAGCATCTCTGAATAATCCTCGCCAGAGATGCTTTTTCTCTCTTATACCTTCTCCATCACAGCCGCACTGTCACGATTCATCGCCGCAGGCTCCCTCAGCATCACGTTCATCACGCTTGCAAGCACAAGCATTCCAATCGATAAATAAAAAGCCAGCGTATACTCACCTGTTACGGTATAAATGACGCCGGGCACATACGCTCCGAGGGCAGAGCCAATTTGATGGGCAAGTGACAGCCAGCCGATCATGAGGCCGATCGAGTAATTCTGAAAGTACTGGGTGGCAAGCATTTGCGTCGGCGCTACCGTTGCAAAGTCCACCAATCCAAACAGAACCGCAAAGCCTAAAAGCAAGTAGGGTTCGTGGCTGTAAATCAGAATCACAATCGACAGCGCGCGCACCGCATATAAAAAACAGAGGATTTTCCGGCTGCTCCACCGATCCGCTATGATTCCGGACAGTAAGATACCAGCGATATTAAAACCGGCCAGCAGACTGACAGCGGCGCTCGTAACAGTCGTAGAAAAACCGTGATCATGAGAAAAGGGAATCAAATGGGTATCCATCAGCCCGACGGTCGTAAAGCCGCAGATTAAAAATGGAAGGATCAACAGCCAAAACTGCTTCATACGAAACATCGCGGTTACTGAGCCTGCTTTGGTTTTTGATCCTGTTTCTAACTCCTCCTCAGCAGTCCCGCCGATCGGCTCTTCATTTTTTTCTGAAGGATGATTTCGCAGCAATAAAAGGGCTGCCGGAAGGACAATGACCATTAACAGCAACCCCAATGCCACAACCGTCAGCTTCCAGCTAAACCAATGGATCAGCATAAGCGAGCCGGGAACCAGCAGCATTTGCCCCGCTCCAAAGCCCGCTTCCATGATTCCAAAGGCAAGGCCGCGCTTTTTGCTGAACCAATTCACCACCAGCACACTTGTTGCTACATTCGACGCTCCGCCAACTCCGAGTGACACCCCCAACCCGTAAAGCAGAAAAAGCTGCCACGGTGAAGTGATAAAACATGTCGAGAAAATGCTGATCCCGGTCAGTAACGTGCTCCATGATAAAACTGCCCGTGCGCCCCATCTGTCCACAAGCCGCCCGATCACAGGCTGGGATATCCCGTAAACAATAAAGCTCAGCGTTGAAATCAGCGAGATAGTGCCCCTATCCAGCGAAAACTCCCGCTCCCAAGGCTCGACAAACGCACCAAACGACAGGCGCACACCTTGTACGGCCAATAAAATCAAAAAGGTGATAAAAACGATGATCCAAGCATAGTGGAGTCTTTTCATGACAGCTCTAAATCCCATCGTTCTTCTGTCAGATGCTGTCCCCATAATGGCGTTTCTTCTTTCACTTCACTCAGTCTGAATCCAAATTTCTCGTAAAGCGGGCGGGCTTCAGCCATACTGCTCACTGTCCAAAGAAAAATCCGTTCAAACTTCCTCTCTCTGCTATATGTAACGAGATGCTCAAGCAGTTGCGTGCCCAGCCCTCTGCCTCGAAACGCGGCATCAACCAAGAACCATCTCAGCTGCACCGTCTTTTTATCTTGTTTGACCAATCCCACACAGCCTGCAAATTTTCCGCCGCTTTCCGCGATCCATATCTTTTCAATTTCCGCGTCAAATGTCTCATGGAGATAAGCTAAAAATGTATCATCCCAGCCATGAGTCTCTGCATAAAATTGCCTTTGCTTTTCAATGAGAAGGTGAATATCATCCGAAAGATAATAATCTCTGATTGAAATGCCTGATGACCTGGATGAGAGCGACTGAGACAATATGGCTTCAATCTCCTCCATAGCCGTCGCAAGCTTGTGCTGCTCTTCATCATCGATTTCCTTCAGCATCAGCTCAACCTGTTCATTCGCTTTCTTCTCAAGCTTTTTATAAATGGCTTCCCCCGTTTCCGTCACATATATATAATGATGGCGGGCATCAGCTTTGCTCTTCTCTTTATAAATCAAATCTTCTTTTTCAAACTGTTTCAGTATTCTGCTGACATATCCCCGGTCAAGCCCCAGCTTATCCTGAAGATCTTTCGCCGTACAATTTGGCGTATTGTAAATCTCAAACAAAATCCGTGTCTCCGTTAAGGAAAACGGGCTGTCATAAATGTGTTCGTTAAGGAAGCCAAGAACATTCGTGTAAAAACGATTGAACTTTCTGAATTTTAAGCCCGTTGCTGATTCATTGGTTTTCAAACTTCTCCCCACTTTCTTATATCGTTGATTAAAGCAATTATAATCACATATAGTTGCTATAGTCAACGATATGTCAAAAAAGCGGAGGAAAATTTCATTTTCCAGATGCCTTCCTCTTCCTCAACACCATCAATGTAATATACGATAAAATCAGCGAAAACAAGCTATAGACAACGGCCCATCCCAAAAAAGATTGATTAAAAACCGTAAACGTAAGCACGAGAGAAATGATCAAACTAACTAACGGCATCATATATACATTTTTACAAACATAAGTCCCGGCGACCGATAACACAATAATTGCTAACGGTAAAATGCCGAATGCGATATCTAATTTATCCACCTGCAACAGCCTCCCCCCAGATTTTTATGTTATTTGTAAAAAAACATAACTACCAAAAGGATAACATTTACTTTTTCACACAATTTAAAATTACCCGTTTACATTCACTCCAGACTATGATAATTTAAGAAAGCGCTATCACGATAAGTTAATAGCTTGGATGGAGATGAGGAGAGCCAGGAATTCCACCCCTTTTGACAAGGGGGTGTTTTCTGGCTCTTTTTGTTTTTCAGAAGGAGGGCACGCCACACATCCAACACAAACAGCAAAGGGGATGATTTGATGTTTCACTTATTTAAACCGGCTCCGCACATTGAGAGACTGGATGATTCAAAGACGGATGCAGCTTATAAACGGCTCAGGCTGCAAGTATTCTTAGGTATTTTTATCGGCTACGCAGGCTATTACCTGCTGCGGAAAAACTTTGCTTTTGCCATTCCTTATCTGCAGGAACAAGGTTTTTCAAAAACCGAGCTTGGATTGGTGCTGGCCGCCGTATCCATTGCGTACGGCTTTAGTAAATTTATTATGGGCATGGTGTCCGACCGCTGCAACCCGAGGTATTTTCTCGCGACAGGCTTATTTTTATCTGCAATTGTTAATATTCTTTTTGTTTCTATGCCCTGGGTAACTTCGAGCGTCACCATCATGTTTATTTTTATGTTTATCAATGGATGGTTCCAAGGAATGGGCTGGCCTCCATGCGGCAGAACGATGGCCCATTGGTTTTCTATTAGTGAACGCGGCACGAAGATGTCGATTTGGAATGTCGCTCACAACATTGGCGGCGGAATTCTGGCTCCGCTTGTCACTCTTGGGATTGCTATGTTTGTCACTTGGAAAAGTGTATTTTTCTTCCCTGCCGTTATTGCGATTCTGATTTCATTTTTAATTGTCCTTTTGGTGCGGGATACCCCTCAATCTTGCGGGCTTCCGCCAATTGAAGAGTACCGGAACGACTATCCAAAACACGCTTTCAAAGATCAAGAAAAAGAATTAACGACAAAAGAAATCCTTTTTCAATATGTACTTAATAATAAGTTTCTTTGGTACATCGCATTTGCAAACGTATTTGTTTACTTTGTGCGGTACGGCGTAGTGGACTGGGCGCCTACTTACTTAACAGAAGCCAAAGGGTTCTCTCCTGAAGACTCCCGGTGGTCGTATTTCCTTTACGAATACGCCGGCATACCGGGAACGATCCTGTGCGGCTGGATCAGCGACCGCTTCTTTAAGAGCCGCCGCGCACCGGCAGGCGTTCTGTTTATGGCAGGTGTTTTCATTGCCGTATTGGTGTACTGGCTGAATCCGGCCGGCCATCCACTGGTAGACAACATCGCTCTGATCAGCATCGGCTTCTTAATCTATGGACCTGTGATGCTCATCGGTCTGCAAGCCATTGATCTTGCTCCGAAAAAAGCAGCCGGAACTGCAGCTGGTTTGACCGGGTTTTTCGGATACATCGGCGGGTCTGCTTTCGCAAACGCGATTATGGGATTTGTCGTTGACCGATTTGATTGGAACGGCGGCTTCATCATGCTGATCTCATCTTGTATACTGGCCATCGTGTTCTTGGCTTTGACATGGAATACGGGAAAACGGGCGGAGCATGTTTAAGAAAAGATTATAAAAGATTAATATTTTTCCAACATGCCATTTACATCCGTTTTCTAACATAAAAGCTGTTACTGCTTGTTCATAAGGAGGAAGAAAAGATGAGAAAAAATAGATTACTAGCTTTGGTTCTGCTATCTTTTGGTTTGCTGTCGTTTATGGTTACACCAGTTTCAGCAGCCTCAAAAGGAAACCTGCTGTCTCCTGACCGTATCCTGACAGTCGCGCACAGAGGGGCTTCCGGATATGTGCCTGAGCACACGATCCTGTCTTACGAAACCGCTCAGAAAATGAAAGCCGATTATATTGAGTTGGATTTACAGATGACAAAAGACGGGCAACTCATTGTTATGCACGATGAAAAACTGGACCGCACCACAAACGGCACGGGCTGGGTGAAGGATCATACGCTCGCGGAGATTAAGAAACTTGATGCCGGCTCTTGGTTTAATGAAGCTTACCCGGCAAAAGCGAAGCCACAGTACGCCGGCCTTAAAGTTCCTACATTAGAAGAGGTATTAAACCGTTTTGGCAAACATGCGAACTATTACATTGAAACAAAATCGCCTGACACCTATCCAGGCATGGAGGAAAAACTGATTGCTTCCCTACAGAAGCATAAACTGCTAAGCAAGCATTCAAAGCGCGGCCAAGTGATCATCCAATCGTTCAGCAAAGAAAGCCTGTTAAAAATTCATCAATTACAGCCTAACCTTCCGACTGTTCAATTGATGGAAGCAAAGCAAATAGCTTCAATGACAGATGCTGATTTGGAGGAAATCAAAACCTACGCTGTCGGCGCAGGTCCGGATTATAAAGCGTTGAATGCAGAAAATGTCCGCATGATCCGCAGCCACGGTCTGCTTTTGCATCCTTACACAGTCAATACAGAAGCAGATATGCGCCGCCTGCTGGACTGGGGAGTGACAGGAGTGTTCACCAACTATCCTGACCTCTTCCACAAAGTAAAAAAGGGTTATTAAAAGAAAAAACCTTGCG